>JBBQYS010000047.1:0-22342 GCA_038208485.1 Chitinophagales bacterium | reverse complement strand
CTTCCAACTCTTCCAACTCTTCCAACCCTTCCAACTCTTCCAACAATTCCAACTCTTCCAACTCTTCAAACTCTTCCAACTCTTCCAACTTTTCCAACTAACTCTTCCAACCCTTCCAACCCTATAACTTCTCTACCTTCCCTTCTGCCAATCTGTATTTATCACCTGAACCGGTGCAAAAAGCTTCGTCATCCTGATTGAAAATTAGTTTGTGGCCGTGTTCACTCATCCAGCCGGTTTGTTTTGCAGGATTTCCCAGAACCAATGCATAATCGGGCACATCTGAAGTGACCACTGCCCCGGCACCTATAAAAGAATATGCTCCAATGGTATGCCCACATACGATGGTGGCATTAGCACCAATGGTAGCTCCTGTTTTTATAAGGGTTGGTTTAAATTCTGTCTTCCTGTTTACTGCGCTGCGTGGGTTGATCACATTGGTGAGTACTACACTCGGCCCAAGAAAAACATTATCCTCACAGGTTACGCCTTCATAGATGCTCACGTTGTTCTGCACCCGAACATTATTTCCCAGCTTCACCCCGGCGCCAACGACGACATTTTGACCGAGGTTACAGTTTTCTCCCAGTATTGCGCCACTCATAATATGACAGAAATGCCAGATCCTGGTGCCTGCACCAATTTCGCAGCCTTCATCTACATAAGAAGATTCATGTACTTGATATTCCATAATAGCATTTGTTCGGGTGCATTTCAATTTGTCGAAGCAACAAGTGGTTTGTGGAGACACAAACCACGGCATAGCCTCGGTCGCTGTCCTCACCCACCGAAATCAGGAGCGACAATTTGGAATACACCCATTTGTTTAGTTTTCTAAAGATGCCTGTACTTCGGCATAAACAGTTTCAATTCCTTCCTTCAAATTAATTCTGGGTTCCCAGCCCATATTTTTTAAACAAGAGACATCCAATAGCTTCCTCATAGTTCCATCAGGTTTTGACAGATCAAACTCAAATTCTCCGTTAAAGCCAACAACATTGCTGATGAGCGTTGCCAATTCTTTTATAGTTACTTCTTTTCCTGAACCGACATTTACAAATTGTTTTTCATTGTAGTTCATCATTAAATAATAACAGGCTTCTGCCAGGTCATCTACGTGCAGAAATTCTCTTAGTGGTTTACCACTTCCCCAAATGGAAACGGAAGGAGTACCATTTTTCTTTGCTATATGAATTTTTCTCAGAAGCGCCGGTAGTACATGAGATGATTTGATGTCATAATTGTCATTTGGCCCGTATAAATTAGTAGGCATGGCGCTAATAAAATTGCAGCCATACTCTGAGGCATAAGATTCGCAAAGTTTGATGCCGGCGATCTTGGCAATTGCATAAGGTTCGTTGGTCGGTTCCAGCAATCCGGAAAGCAAGTATTCTTCCTTTAAAGGTTGTGGCGCATTTTTGGGGTAGATACAGCTGCTTCCCAGGAACAACAGCTTTTCAACATTAAACTTAAAAGCACCATGAATGACATTCGCTTCTATCATTAAGTTATCATATAAAAATTGGGCCCTGTGGGTATTGTTTGCCAAAATACCTCCAACTTTTGCAGCAGCAAGAAAAACATATTCGGGCTGATTGGTCTCAAAAAAACGATGTACCGCTTCCTGGTTTCGAAGATCTAACCGGGAGGATTTCTCAGTGATAATATTGGTATATCCTTTTTGAGTTAACAGCCGATGAATGGCTGAACCAACCATTCCATTATGGCCTGCTATATAGATTTTACTATTTGTATCCATTTTAATATCAACTTATAGTTTTGGTATAGCCATGATTTAGCAACACTTTTTGCAATGAACGCAGTTTCATATCTTCATCTACCATTTCTTTTATCAGTGACTGAAGGTCGTAAGTAGGCTGCCAATTTAATTTCGTCTTTGCTTTGGCAGAATTTCCAATAAGCAATTCAACTTCCGTAGGTCTGAAATAATTTTTGTCTATCTCTATTACTACCTGGCCTTTTTTTAGACTAAACTCCGCCGGAGCTTCCAATATAATCCCTTTCTCATCACTACCTTTGCCTTCATACCCAATCTTAATTCCGAGGCATCCGAAGGCCATCAGGACAAAATCCCTGACTTTTGTCGATACCCCGGTAGAAATCACAAAATCCTCAGGCGTATCCTGCTGTAGCATCAGCCACATTGCCTCCACATAATCCCTGGCATGCCCCCAATCCCTTTGTGCATCCAGGTTTCCAAGCCATATTTTTTCTGCTATACCCAGGGCTATATCTGCCACCCCTCTTGTTATTTTCCTACTCACGAATGTTTCTCCCCTTAAAGGGCTTTCATGGTTGAATAATATACCATTGCAGGCAAACATGCCATAAGCTTCTCTATAATTTACTGTTATCCAATAAGCATATAATTTAGCCACACCATAAGGTGAGCGGGGATAAAACGGCGTTTTTTCATCTTGTGGTACCTGCTGTACCAGGCCATATAATTCTGAAGTGGATGCCTGGTAAAACTTGGTTTTGCTTTCAAGTTTCAGGATGCGGATAGCTTCCAAAATTCTGAGTGTGCCTAATCCATCTGCATTACCTACGTACTCAGGTGTTTCAAAACTTACATGCACATGGCTCATTGCCCCAAGGTTGTAAATTTCGTCTGGTTGCACTTCCTGTATGATGCGGATGATATTCGTTGAATCGGTCAGGTCTCCATAATGCATTTTGAACCTGACATTATTTTCATGTGGATCCTGGTAAAAATGATCTACACGTTGTGTATTAATCTGAGAAGACCTTCTTTTTATCCCATGAACTTCATATCCTTTTTCTAATAATAATTCTGCAAGATAGGCACCATCCTGACCGGTGATGCCTGTGATCAATGCTACTTTCATTAAATTGTTTTATATGAATGATGAGTATATTCCTACAAAGAAAAACAAAATGCCTTCAATAGCTGTTATCTAAAAAAATAAATATGAGTAAAGTCTATTCCATTAAATATACACAACAGCTACCGGTGACACTTCAGGAGGCCTGGAAATTTTTTAGTGATCCGAAAAACCTGCAAGAGATCACACCAAAGGATATGGGTTTTAATATCATCTCAAAACACCAGGGAGAAAAAGCTTACGCAGGGCAGATCATAGAATATAAAGTGAGCCCGGTGTTGGGTATCCCGCTGTATTGGATGACCGAGATCACACATGTAGAGCACGAGAAGTATTTTGTAGATGAACAACGCTTTGGTCCCTATAGCTTATGGCACCACCAGCATCATTTTAAGGAAACAGCGTCTGGCGTAGAAATGATTGATATCGTACATTATAAACTCCCGTTTTGGTTCCTGGGAGATATTGCGCACAGTATTTTTGTAAAAAAACAACTGGACAATATCTTTATTTTCAGGAAGAAGAAGGTGGAAGAACTCTGGCCTTTGATTTAATCTTCATTTTCAAAGAAGGATAGACGGTTCTTGAGGGCTACTATCCTGGCATGGTCTAACTCGTGCTGCTCCAGTAAATTTTCTATTACTTCTATTCCCGGCACATTTACTTCCAGCTCTACATGCAGGCGAATCAGGTGTTCAAAATGGGGCAGCTGTTCTTCCTCCAGGAAATATTCTTCGTTTTCTTTGACCAAAACCAACAGTTCGTTTTCGTGTAATAGTTTTACAAAATTGATCTCTACATTATGTTCCCGGCATATGACCAAAGCCGGTATCAGATTTTTATTTTCCATGATCAGGGCTTAAATTTTTTAGTTCTTCAAATAGTTCTTTCTCCCTGTCAGATAACTGTTCAGGAATTTTTATACTGAAACTGATATATAGGTCTCCAAATTCACCATCTTTCTTATACACTGGAAAACCTTTTCCTTTCAGCCTTAGCTTCTCTCCCGGTTGTGTTCCGGCCTTTACTTTCAGTTTTACTTTTCCGCTCAAGGTATCAGCCATTATATCTCCACCTAGCACTGCAGTATACAAGTCAGTTTCAGCATTGCTATATAAATCATTTCCCTGCCGGCGAAAAACAGGATGTGGCGCTATTTTAAAAGTGATATATAGATCCCCGCCCGGTCCGCCATTGGCTCCTGCACCACCATAGCCATTTAGTTTAATGATTTGCCCATTTTCCACGCCGGCAGGAATCGTGATGCGTACATTTTTCCCATTCACGGTAAATGTTTGCTTGTGCGTAGTAGCTGCATCTGTAAGTGAGAGATCAAATGAAGCATTTATATCTTGGCCTTTGTACCCTGCACGACTCCGGCTTCTACCTCTGCCGCCGCCAGCACCACCAAACATTGATTCAAAGAAACTGGAGAAATCTTCACCGCCGCCGCCGGAAAAACCTTCATAACCACTGCCACCACTTGCTCCTGCATACTGCTGCTGTTGCCGGCGCTGTTGTTCAAATTGATCTGAATGCATCCAGTCCTTGCCGTATTTATCGTACTTCTTTCTTTTTTCCGGATCACTGAGCACTTCATTTGCTTCATTGACCTGTTGAAATTTTTTGTGCGCATCCGTGTTATTCGGATTGATGTCAGGGTGTAGCTTTCTGGCCAGTTTGCGGTAGGCTTTTTTTATTTCATCCTGGGTAGCAGTTTTGCTTAAACCCAATACCTGGTAATAATCAATGAAATCCATTAGCCGTTTTTATATATTTTTTTATTGAAATAAGAACCACAAAGGTTGTACCAGTAAGGTAACGAGATATTTTTGGAAACAATGAAAAAGCCGCAAACGACTTGTTTGCGGCTATCCAGGTTTATTAATTTCCTTTACCAATCTACACTATATAAAATATTATTTCTTACCTGTGGGTAAATGTCTCTATATAATTCATAGAGAATTTCTTCCTGACGTGGTGCATTTCTATAATTCACATTATTGATGATGGCCCAATCAGAATTATTTAAAGCACGGCTATCTCCGGTAAAGGTTCCACTTTCCTGCAGCCACCGGAAATCGTCTCTAAAGGTTCTCATACTTATATTTCTGTTAGTTTTCAGATCCCTAATGGCTACTTCCATATTTGCAGTAGCTGTAAAGCTCGTTCTGTTGACTGTAATGGTGGCATATACAGTTTGATAGATGCCCTTACCAGAAGTGTCAGTACCAGTTTGAATTCTATTACTTACCCGCCGGTTATATGAATTCGTAAAAGGAAATGGAATACTCATATTCCGCAACCTGAGGTCAACAACCCAATCTGGTGTTACGTTATTTCTTCTTGCTTCCCAGTCTGTGAGAAAACGGGCAGCGTACCTATTACTGTTATTTGTATTCTGCAAGTCACGGATCAGGTTCTGCTGAAAATATTCATTACTATAATTATAACCATAATTACCAAAACCACTATTAAAGAAATAAGAATCATCCTGTACCGGGGTAATCACCACATTTACTATTGAATTTTCATATGCCTGTTCTTTTAGTTGTTGGGCATCTTTATAACCTGGTATATATTTTTCAGCCCGGCTGAAAAGTGAATAGGCTTTTTTGGCGCTTTCCCTATCGGATTTGGCCAAATAAACATTTCCTGCTGCATACTTTTCCTCTGCTGCATTTTGTTTTGCTTCCAGCAACTCTGTACTGAAGTTCTGCGGGTTTACCAGTTTAAATGCTCCTGAAGATTGCAAAACGGCATTGTAGGCTGTTTGCAAATCCTGGTATTCAGCAATAATCTTGTCCCAGCGGGCAACATCCGATCCTGATCTATATGATTTTATCTTGGCAAGATGGCTTGCTACCACTGACTTGTAAAGTATTGGAACTGCCGCCAACGCTTTTTCGTCCGAAGGATTTTTATCTAATTTTTTTGCAGCATCTATAAGCGCCCGGTCTGCATCACTTCTTTCCAGGTAATTTTTGCTGGCACCGCAGGATGCAAGAGTGAGAAGAATAACGAGAAAAAGTATAAAATTTTTCATAACAAGTAGTTTATATATATATATAATAGATAAAAAAAGATACGTGTGGTTTAACTCAAAACTTCACTGTAGATGTTTTTAACAATCTTAAAATAAACCATTTGTAAAGTAGTAATTACCTACCATCTATCCATTTATTACGCCAATTATAAAATCGATTTAACTAATTGTGAAATTACTTTAAATATTAACTACTTTATTATCAGTATTTTATGAAATAACAATACTACCCCATAACCTGCTACTATAAAATAAATGGTATTATGTTTTGCATAGTACTATACTTTTCCTTTATCTTTGTGTAACGAAAGCAAAATGCTCTTGTAATTAGACACAGATTTTTTAAACGACAGTTATGAATATAGACAACACAGCAAGCCAGATGAGAAAAGGAGTTTTGGAGTTCTGTATTCTGTCAGTAATAAAAAAAGGAGAAGCTTATCCTTCCGATATTATTGATAGTATGAAAGAAGCCAACCTCAACTTATTTGAAGGAACCTTGTATCCGCTCCTTACGAGGCTCAAAAATGCAGAATTGCTTACTTACAGATGGGTAGAAAGCAGCAGCGGCCCGCCAAGGAAATATTTTTCACTCACAGAAAAAGGTGCTGATTTTTATGCCGAACTGGAAAGCACCTGGAATGAACTGGCAAATGCCGTGACCGCCCTCACGGGAAGTAAATAGAACCACACACATCACAACCGAAACAACATTTAGCTTTTTAAAATAAAAGCAAACGCCTTGGAGAAGGCACAAAACGAAAAAACAATGAAACAGGTAATTAACATCAACTTTCAGGGAAGGGTAGTTCCAATAGAACAAACTGCCTACGACACTTTAAAAAACTACATAGATAGCCTGCACAGGTTTTTTGCCAGGGAAGAAGGAAAAGATGAAATAGTGAATGATATAGAGAACCGAATTGGCGAACTTTTTCAGCAAAGATTAAAAGACGGCAGCAGTTGTATAACAGATACTGACGTGGAAGCTGTTATAACAAGTGTAGGCCGCCCCGAAGACTTTGAAGCCGCCGACCTTGGTAGTTCTGCTGATGAAGAAAAAACTTCTACAGATAGCAAAACAAGTTACACATATACCCGTGGCCAAAGGCTGTACAGGGACGAAAATGACAAAGTCCTGGGAGGTGTTTGTAGTGGTCTCGCTCATTATTTTAATGTAGACGTAGTAGTAGTACGTGTCATTTTTGCTATCCTGTTTTTCTCTGCGGGTATAGGCTTTATTCCATACATTATTCTTTGGGTTGTAGTGCCAAGCTCTGCCACTATGCAGATCGGTTCTGTAAGAAAAAGGCTTTTCCGGGATATGGATAATAAATATGTAGGTGGTGTGTGTAGCGGATTGGCTAATTATTTTGGGATAAAAACCTGGATCCCACGTATATTATTTCTTCTGCCGCTGTTAAGCTTTATCAGCAAATGGAACTGGGGCAATTGGGGATTTCCAGATGTATTAAGATTTGGTTTTAGTCCAACGGCAGTGTTGATATATGTGATCCTTTGGTTGATCTTACCAGAAGCAAAAACAACTTCAGAGAAACTGGAAATGAAGGGTGAAAAAGTAGACCTTGATTCCATCAAAAATTCTGTACGAGAAGAGTTTCGTGGTGTGCAGGAAAGAGCTGGCAAGTTTGGAATGGAAGCTAAAGCAGCATTTGGTGCCAAAGGCAAGCAATCTATGAATGAAGCGCAGCAAGTAGGGAGATCCGGAATAAATAATTTCGGAAGATTTATTTCGCTAATGGTGAAGATTATTTTATACGCCATTGCAGGTACACTTATTATAGCGTTATTAGTAGCATTATTTGCCCTGGCAGTTTTTAGCATTGGTATTTTTCCACTGAAGAATTTTGTTCTTAGTAATGGAATACAGGATGTATGGGCCTGGGGAACACTTCTACTATTTATAGCGGTACCTATAATAGGCCTGATCACCTGGTTAGTACGGAAGTTTGCCCGCATCAAAAGCAATAGTGTTTATATGCGTGGTGGCTTTATAGGATTGTGGATCCTTGGTTGGGTGTGCGTGACTATGCTGCTGGCTAGCATTTCAAAGGATTTCAGGTCAGAAAATAATGTTCGTCCGCAGGAAATTGTTCTGTCTAACCCTGGAATCAACAAGCTTGAGGTTACTTCAAACAGTCCTGAGTTTCAGTACAAAATCCCTTCAAGTTTTACCTTTGAGCCTTTTGACTGGATTGAGGATGATACTGCAATTGTACATAATGTACATATTAATATCCTGAAGTCTTCCAATGACAGTTTTAGGGTAGTAAAGTATGAATCGGCTAATGGTTCCAACCGTCAAGTAGCCAACAGGAATGCAGATCTCATAGCTTATAATATTGAGCAATTAGACAGTTTGTTGGTCATTGACAGAGGTGTACGCATCAATAAAAAAGATAAGTTTCGCAACCAGGAAGTAACTATAAATATTTATGTACCGGTCGGAAAGCAGATCCGCATCAATGACAATACCAACAACTGGCATTCAGTAAAAATTGATGGCCTCGGCTTTCACTACGATCCGGATGATAGAAATTATGAAAACATCATGCATGGCTGGAGAACTAACGAAGATTATACGATGCAGGCGGATGGTCTCTATACGGAAGCAGGTATACCGGCAGATACCCGCAAACTCAGAGAGCGCTACGATCGTGCCCGTGATAATAATGATGGCCTGCGGATAGAAACCCGTGATGGTAAAAGGATAATCATTGATGAAGATGGTGTGATCATTAAAGAATATGACAATGATAATGATGGTAATTACAGGTATAGGCAGCAAACAGATACTGTAAAAACAATACCTGTAGCTCCGCCAGAAGACCTGGAAAAGAAAAGAAAAAAAGATTCACTCCAAAAACAACTAGACAAAACAAAAAAAGAACTGGATGACTTGTCTGCAAACAAGGGAACCACGGCAATGACAATGTTCGTAATGCCGGGTTACCAACCAGCATTATGGATGAACTGATCATTCCATAAGTAGTTTCGGTTTTAGTGAAGGTGTATGGGCTGTCTTTAATCGGGCAGCCCCTTTTTTATTCCGTTTTTTTTTGATTGAACATGAATTCATTTATTAGGTTCTCAGAAGATGTAATGTAGTTTTGAATCCCTCCTTTTTACATTAGATTTATTTTTCGTTTATAAAGCTTGTGTTGAACCCGCTTTCTTTGCGTGAAAACAATCATTTACATTTGCACTTCGTAAAAAAACAGAACTATTTATGAAACAAACTCCTTTTACCAAAAAGCACCTGGAACTAGGCGCTAAAATGGCTGAATTTGCAGGTTACAATATGCCCATTTCATACACTGGCATCAATGAAGAACATGCTGTCGTAAGAAACAATGCCGGCATTTTCGATGTCAGCCATATGGGTGAATTCATGCTAAAAGGAGAAAATGCCCTCGACCTGATACAGAGGGTTACCAGTAATGATGCTTCAAAACTCAAAGCCGGACAGGCACAGTATAGCTGCCTGCCCAATGAGGATAATGGAATTGTAGATGATCTTTTGGTGTATTGCATCAAGGAAAATGAAACTTATATGCTGGTAGTAAATGCCAGTAACATTGAGAAAGACTGGAACTGGATCAGTAAGCGAAATACCAATAACGTTGACATGCAGAATATCAGCGAAAGAACCTGCCTGCTGGCTATCCAGGGTCCAAATGCAACCAGGATTCTACAGCCGCTGACAGAGATCGACCTGCTGAACATGAAGTACTATAATTTTGAAAAAGGCAAATTTGCAGGCGTGGACAATGTACTAATCAGTGCCACAGGTTATACCGGTAGCGGTGGTGTGGAAATATATTTTGATGATAAAGATGACCATGCTGAAAAAATATGGGACGCTATCATGGAGATAGGTTCACCAAAAGGTCTAAAACCAATTGGCCTTGGGGCAAGAGATACTTTGCGCCTGGAAAAAGGATTCTGCCTCTATGGAAACGATATTGATGACACTACATCTCCATTGGAAGCAGGACTGGGCTGGATCACAAAATTCAGTAAAGAATTTACCAACAGCGAAACTTTAAAAGAAGAAAAAGAAGCGGGCGTAAGCCGCAAACTTATTGGTTTTGAGATGTTGGAAAAAGGCATTGCCCGGCATGGTTACGAGATCAAAGATTTTGAAGGAAACATTCTTGGCGTTGTTACAAGCGGTACACAATCGCCAAGCCTTGGCAAAGCAATTGGCCTCGGATATGTGAAGAAAAATTTTGCAGCCCAGGGTTCAGAAATTTACATTAGCATCAGGACCAACCTACTCAAAGCTAAAGTAGTAAAAGTTCCTTTTGAGTAATTCCCCTTTTTTGGTACCACATTTGAAATAAAATACTGAATCAATTTTTAAGGCTGCAGAAACATATGCTGCAAAATTATGGCTACAACACAACCTACCCTCTATACTTCGTTATCTCCGAAACTAATCAACCTATATGATGTAAGTAACAGCATCGTTGTCATTATTGATATACTCCGTGCTACAAGTACCATTGCTACTGCACTTCACAATGGTGCAAAAACAGTAATACCTGTACTAAGTGTGGCGGAATGCATCAAACTGGGGAAACAGATAGACGCTATAACCGGTGGGGAAAGGGATGGTCAGATAGCGGAAGGACTTGCTAATGGAAATTCTCCATTTGAATACAGTAGAGAATTTGTATCAGGAAGAACCCTGGTTCTTACTACTACCAATGGCACCAAACTCTTACACATGGCCCTCGAAAAAGGAGCAAACAATATTATTACTGGAGCATTTGTCAACCAAACCCGTGTATGTGATTACCTCCTGGCTCAAAATAAGAACGTGATCCTGGGTTGTGCAGCATGGAAGGATCGTGTAAATATTGAGGACACGCTGTTTGCCGGTGCGGTTATAGATCGTTTGAAGGAAAATTTTAGCATCAACTGTGATGCTTCTCAAATTGCTTTGAACTTATATAAGGATGCAAAACAAGACATGTACCAATTCATGCAAGATAATAATGCATCTCATTATCACCGCCTCGCAGGTTATGGTTTACATGAGGATATTAAATACTGTCTGAGTACTGATGTTGCACCCGTACTTCCTATTTACCAGGAGGGCAAACTAATTTCATTGCCTGCACCCAACTAATCGTTTCTCCTTTGTGTTTTTTTTCTGTAATTTTGCATCTTGCTTTTTTCACAACTGTTAATGGTTTTATCAATTGATATACAGGAGTTTTTATAGTTTGAATCCTATAACCCGTATTACATTTAAATGATTCCTTTGATCAACGGTAAGAAGCAATAAGGTGCGAAGAAATAATTACCGGCTGTACCACCCTTGTTTCGGGGTTTTGTGATGAAAATATAAATGAGAAAACATCTATGGCTTTACCGCATCTTTTAAAATACTTATACAACAACGGTACCGACGAAGCAATCAGGAGAGGAAAAAAAATTCATGCCCGAAGCTTTGTGGAACTGCTGGAGCATGATGAACTCGGTGGCGCTATTGTGTTTCGGGTGAAGGATGATAACTATTCCAGTTTTTATAAAGTAAGGATCTCAAAATATGCAGATGAAAAGCTGATGAAGCTTCATTGCACCTGCCCATATAAGCTGGGAGACATCTGCCGCCATAGTGTCTCCTCATTGTTGCGCCTGCAGGAAATGGTAGATAAAAATCTTTTGCTGAGTACCTCCATACAGTATGACCAACGACATACGGTAATAAAGATGAAAGCCATCGACCTGAAAACCCTTCGGCTGCTTTCTTCTCCTACCATGTATGATGAAGCGGAAGAAATGCAGAAAGAGAATCACGCAGAGATCAGCAAAGCCGAAAACGAAAGAGTAGAAGCAACTCTTTTCTACGAAGGAGATAAATTCCCAATCGTCATCCAAAAAAACGAAGAAAGAAATTTTGATACCTCCTGCAAATGCGATGAAACACTACATCCGCTTTGCGAACACAAACTCTTTTTATTCCTGCAGCTGTTTAATGAACATGGTGCTAATTACTTTGAAAGCATCAGGAACTGGGAAAAAGAGAAAAACAAATTATTACAGATTTACGGATATAACCTTAGTGACGACCTCACAGGAAAGTTTGAGTTTATTTACAAAGACGGAAAACCTTTTTTGAAATTACTTGATCAATCTATTAAAAGAGTAGCTGTAACTACAAATGCTGAGCCGTCCAGGAGCTGGACGCAGCCTGCCCTACAGCCTTTTGTCAGTACTGTACCCCAGGTAGAGAAAGAAGAAACACTTGTTGCAGAAACGAATGAGACCCTCGGGCTTATCTTTAATTTTAATGCAACTACCTATCCCTACCTGAGCATTGATGCTGTGACGGGAGAATCTAATGAGGAAGAATCCGGTTTTAAAGGAAAGATCACCAAACTGGACCTGGCAAAATTTGTAGAAACAAATACTTTTAGTGACGCTGATAAACAACTGTTTCAGCAGATCAGGAAATTACAGGAATCAGAATTGAATAAGTTCCTGAACCGAAATTCTCCTTTTAGTGGTTTCTGGGAAAATATTATTCAGCCAGAAGATGATGAACTACCACAGGAAACAAAGGCATTGATCGCTGAATATTTTCACCCAAAACTTCGCCGCATTTTTGAAGAACAGGAACTGAATCCATTTGTTTACATGTTGCCAGCTGGCAAGTCGTTCAAAAAAGAAAACCTGCAACCGGTAGAACTTTCGGAGCAATTCATTACCCCCTATTTTTCTGTAACCCCTAAGGGAAACAATTTTTCTATTAAAATAAAAGTAGACCTGCCCGATTCTTCATCGGTTCCGGTAACTGACAGCGATAGCAAAGCAACCCTTTTATACGTAGAAGACAATAATTTATTTCTCTGGGAAAAACCCGAGGATATCATACAGGCAGAATCTTTTCTGAAAGATGGCAGCGCAGAGATTAGTAAAGAGGATTGGACCGATTATGCTGAAAAAATATTACTTCCTCTTTCCAAACAATACAAAGTAGACTTTGATAAAAAGTTGGTAAAAGAAGTAAGCAGTAGTACTCCCGGAATTAAAGTACAATTGCAAGAGAAAGGAGATTACCTGTTATTTCAACCGATATATACCTATAAAGGCTACGATACCCGTCCTCAGGATAAAGAGAGCATCATGCTGCCAGAAGCCGGTAAGATCCTCGTAATAAAAAGGAACCATGAAGTAGAGCAAACCTTTCTTAAAAAAATAGAAAGCCTGCACTCCTCGTTTGCTATACAGCCGGAAACCGGCAGCCTGGTGCTAAAAGGATCTGAAGTTTTAAAAAATAATTGGTTCTTCCTTTTCATGGATGCCATGAAGGAATTAAAAATTCCTGTTTTTGGATTTGAAGCATTGAAAAACTTTAGGTTCAATACATCCCGGCCAAACACGCACATACACGTAAGTAGTGGTATGGATTGGTTTGATGCCAAAGTGGAAGTAGCATTTGGTGACCAAAAGATCGGTATTGCTGATATTAAAAAAGCCCTCGCCAACAAACAATCTTTTGTTCAGTTGGGCGATGGTTCTCTCGGTATTTTACCTGACGAATGGATAAAGAAATATGCACTCCTATTCAAAGTTGGAGAAGGAAGATCTTCTTCATTACGCCTGAGCAAATATCACATGAGTGTGATAGATGAGCTCTATGAAAACCGGAATGAAGAAGAGCTGAGTTTTGCGCTGGATGAAAAATATGAAAGGCTGAGAGAGTTTAAAACAATACCAGACGTAGAAGCGCCGGAATTGCTTGTTCCTATCCTGAGACCTTACCAGCTTTCAGGTTTTCAATGGCTGCATTACCTGCAGGAAGTGGGCTGGGGGGGTATCCTGGCCGATGACATGGGTCTTGGTAAAACCCTTCAGTCATTGACGATGTTGTCTACTTATAAAACAACCAATGGTTCTTTAATCGCATTGGTGGTTTGCCCTACTACACTTATTTACAACTGGCAGAACGAGGTGAAGAAGTTTACCCCTGAGCTTACCTACCATATTCATCATGGCAGTGCCAGGGTAAGAAAAATAGAAGAGCTTACAAAGCACGATATCATCATAACTACTTATGGTACTTTACGCAGTGATATACAACTGTTCCTAAAGATCAATTTTGATTATGCGGTATTGGATGAAAGCCAGGCCATAAAAAATCCGGCGAGTAAAGTAACCAAAGCGGCGACTTTGCTGAATGCAAAAAATAAGGTCTGCATGAGTGGTACTCCTTTGCAGAATAATACTTTTGATCTTTTTGCCCAGATGAACTTTTTGAATCCGGGATTACTAGGATCGGTTGAGGCATTTAGAAATGAATTTGCCACACCAATTGATAAGTTCGGTGAGCTGGAACAGAAACAACACCTGAGGCGTTTACTTCTGCCCTTTATTCTTAGGCGCACAAAGGAGCAGGTGGCTAAAGACCTTCCGGAAAAAACTGAGACCATTTTGTTTTGTGAGATGGAAAAAGAACAACGCAAGATCTATGATGCCTTCCGCAACACATACCGAAATAAAATACTGGGTACCATAGATGAGCAGGGTATCGGAAAATCCCAACTTACCATCCTTCAGGGATTGATGAAACTCCGGCAGATATGCGATAGCCCTGCGATACTAAATGAAGAAGAAACATATCCAAACCATAGTATTAAGCTGGATGAGATCACCAGGGAGATCACTGAAAATATAGGAGAGCACAAAGCACTTATATTCTCACAGTTCCTGGGTATGCTTGGTTTAATCAGGCAGAAACTGAAAGATGAAAATATTCCTTTTGAATATTTTGACGGAAGTACCAGCAGTTTGGACCGGGAAAAAGCTATTCAAAATTTCCAGAATAACGACGAATGCCGTGTGTTCCTGATTTCTCTAAAAGCCGGTGGTGTAGGTCTTAACCTTACTGCAGCAGACTATGTATATATCGTAGACCCGTGGTGGAATCCTGCGGTAGAACAACAGGCTATTGACCGAACCCATCGTATTGGCCAAACCAAAAATATTTTTGCCTACCGCATGATCTGTGTGGATACCATTGAAGATAAAATCCTTCAACTGCAGGAAAAGAAAAAAGTGCTGGCCAGGGAATTGATCTCTGATGAAGATGGGTTTGTGAAGTCGTTGACTAAGGCGGATGTGGAGTACTTGTTCTCGTAAAGGATATTTTTGCCACGAAAGCACAAAGTCACAAAGACATTTGCCTTCGACAAAGGTTAGCCACGGATGTCACTGATTTTCACGGATATTTTGTCTGCGGCAAAAGTTTGTCCACGAATTACACGAATTTTCACGAATGAAAATTTTAGTGTCCTACAAAGTTATTTGCCTGCGGCAAAGGTTAGCCACGGATGGCACTGATTTTCACGGATATTTTGCCTGCGGCAAAGGTTTGTCCACGAATTACACGAATTTGCACGAAGGCTTTTTTGGCCACGAAAGCACGAGGCACAAAGAAAGAAGCACGAAAGTACTTGCCTGCAGCTAAAGGTTTGTATCACGAAATTCTACGAAGTATTTACTGCCGCAGACAACAAAATCCTCACAAATTATTAGTCTAACGGTCTTTCGTCTAACAGCCTAACGTCTGTTGTCTAACGTCTGGTGTCTAACGTCTACTGTCTCTTGAGCGGCAAATTATTAAACAACATAATCTGGAATTGATTTCGGTTTCCGCTTTCCACAGTTTGAGCCATAAAACCTGTTTCTACTTTAAAGTTATTATTGATCACATAGCCTATGCCTCCGTATAACCTGTTCCGGTCAAAAAGATTTTTATCTCCATTGATGAAAATCTCATTATATGCAGAGGCGTAAATGGTTTTGGGTTGTATGGTTTTGCTGTTCAAAGGCACATTCAATGATAAAAAATACCTGAACCTCATCCGGAAATCATTTTCAAGAAAACGCTCTTCTACCCTATACCTGTGCTGCGTATATATCCGCCCATATTTCTGTTTGGTAATGAATTGCTGGTAAATGCGGTGCTCATTATTAGACAGTTTCTTATCCGTTGCCCCAATATAATTTTCACTTCTAATAAAACCATATCCCAGCAGAATATTATTGTTATTCTCTGTGAGGTTATATCCAATACCGGTTCTTAACAAGAGTTGTTGCAGATCTCCGGCAAAATTGTAATTCCTGTATTGCACTTCGTTGTGCCAGTTCCATTTTTTATTTATGGTTTGGTTCCCAAAATACAACCACCAGTTACCAATATCATTTGGTTGCGCTTTAGCCACAAATCCTGTTAGTATTATCATCAGCGTAAAAAGAATCTTCATAAATTGACTGTTCTAAAAAGTAAATCGAGTAAAATTTGTTCCTGTTCAAAAGTTCAATAATAAGAACTTTTGTATTAAAAAAGGGCTGCAATTTTTGCAGCCCTTTTTTTTATTTTTAAAGTGAGGGATTATCTTCCCTGGACTACAACTTTACCGGTAGCCAGGCGTTTTCCACTCTCATCTCTTATTATTACAAAGAATACACCTGAACCGGTAACAGCAGGCATTTCTACATCCATAATGCCATATGCACCGCTGGTAGTAAATTTCTGGTTGTATACCAGGCTTCCTTTGCTGTCGTAAATAGTGATATTTCTCACAGCTGTAGGAGTAGCACTGTAGTAACTTACTTTAAACTTACCATTACTTGGGTTCGGGAAAATGAATACTGTATTGCTTACAGAATCAGCAAGGGTAACACTGTTACTTCTTGTCGTACAACCCTGCTCACTCGTAACGTCTACATAATAAGTTCCAAAATCATTAACTGTAAGTGGAATATTAGACGCAGTAAGTGAAGGTATCAAAACGCCATTCCTATACCATTTGTAAGAATATGGTGCTCTAGGGCTTACTGTAGTAGACAATTCAGTGCGTATGTAAGGAGTAATATTAGCAAAGCTGGCCAATGTAAGTACTACCGAAGGAGCCTGGTTTACAGTAAGCGTTACAGCATTACTGGTAGACCCACCACATGGTGTTCCATCTGCAAACACCCTGTAACGGTTACCATTCATAGAAATGGTTGCGTTTGTGATAGTAAGTGTATTTGTATTCACACCACTGTAAGGTGGAGTATTAGTAAGTGGAACAAAAGTTCCTCCATTTACACTTATCTGCCATTGGTAGGTAATAGTACTTCCCGTAGCAGTTACACTAAAGCTGGTAGATTGCCCAACACAAATTGATTTATCAGTTGGTTGCGTATTTATCGTCACAGGAGTATTTACATTCAACGTTGCAGCATTACTTGTCACGCTGCTGCAGCTGCTGCTCACTATCGCCCTGTATTGGTTGTTATTCATGGCTACAGTTACATTACTTAGTGTAAGTGAAGTGCCAGTTTGTGCAGGAGTAATATCTGTAAATGTTGTACCACCATTGGTACTTACCTGCCATTTGTAACTCAGTCCGGTTCCTGTTGCAACTAAGGTAAATGTTGCGTTGGTTCCGGCACAAGTAGAAACGTTGGCTGGCTGTCCGGTTATTGTAATACCAGAACCGACAGTAAGCGTAGCAGCACTGCTGTTTACCCCTGCAGGATTACAAGTATTGACTAACACAGCCCTGTATCTATAACCGTCCATAGCCAGTGTAGTAGGCGGCGTGGTATAACTGCTGCCTGTAGCTCCTGTAATGTTAGTAAATGTTGCACCTCCATCAGTACTAAGCTGCCATTGGTAAGTTATGGTACCACCGGTTGCAGTAACACTGAATGTAGCTGTACTTCCATTACATACTGAAACACTTGCCGGTTGAGAACTAATTGTAATTACAGATTCATTTACTGTAAGTATAGCTGCAGTTGAATTCTGCACGGTAGAAGGACATCCGCCTGTAAGTACTACCCTGTAGCGGTTATTATTCATAGCAACTGTAACACCTGTAATTGTATAAGAAGGACCGGTTGCAGCTGGTGTTATGTCTGTAAATGTAGTTCCGCCATCTGTACTTACCTGCCATTTGTAGGTAATACCAGAACCAGTTGCAGTTACACTGAATGTTGCATTTGTACCAGAGCATGCAGTTACATTTTGTGGCTGATTTGTTATGTTAACTGTAGATGCTGCAGTAACAGTTAGTGTTGCAGCTGATGACGTTACACTTCCGGCAGTATTTGTTACCACAACCCTGTATTGATTATTGTTCATTGCCACAGTAACACCAGTAAGCGTTAGCGTTGAAGCAGTTTGAGCAGGAGTAATATTTGTAAATGTAGTTCCACCATCTGTACTTACCTGCCATGCATAAGTGAGGTTAGAACCCGTTGCAGTTACAGAAAAAGTTGCATTAGAACCAGCACAAACTGAAACGTTCTGTGGTTGAGCTGTGATAACCGGGAGAGTTGGAGCACCAGTAAGATTTACTGTAGCTACACTTGTAAGCGTAATCGCACAAGCATAGAAAACCCTTGCACGATATTTATTTCCTGCAACTGTTACATTCGGAATATTTAGGGTATTTGTAATCTGGCCAATTATATCAGTCCAGGTTGTACCACCATCAGTACTTACCTGCCATTGGTAGATTAGATTAGGATCAGAACCTGCACTCGCAGTAAGCGTTGCTGTTGCACCCGGAGCTACAGTTTGATCAGCAGGCTGGGTAGTAACTGTAGGTGCCGGGGGAATCACGGTAGTAGAAGTTTGATCTGTACCACTTGTAGAGAGTCCCTGGCTTGAGCCAAAGCCCATTCCTCTTTTTGCAAAAGCTGTCCAGATAGAACATGCATGGGTTCCATTATACAAATTACGATCAGCAGCAAGTATAGCATTCCTTGCATCAATGTAGCCCGGCTGACATGGTTGTAATTTCATTCCTTCAAAAACGAGTTTGTAAGCTATACTATTACCACCCTGAGTTGTATTTGTATAATTATATAAGTTTGGATCAATCGTTCCCTGCTGTTGGATAATAGCCCAGGTCATTTCCCAAATAGCCATACACCATATTTCACCAATATTATGAACCTGAACTCCTATCGGGGCCACACCCATATTTGCATAAGTCAAAGGATTAATACTCATATCGGTAGAGTACTTGTTCAATCTGATTCCCAGACCTGTGGTTGGTTGACCAACCGCATAAGTTCCCACACCACGTCCTATTACTCCATCATTTAATGTAGCTGATGCCCAGTTTGTAGTCATCATTAAACCAATATAATCACTCCAACCTTCTCCTCCCTGCTCTACATTTTGCAAACAGCCAGCCTGGGAAGGTCCGCCAGTAAACCTGTTGGAGATACCGTGCCCATACTCATGTGCAATAATACCGTTATCAAGATCTCCATCTCTATTTTGAGGAAGTGTTCCGGCAAGGGTAATATTTAAATTGTTAGCTAATTGTGCAATAAGGGTAGCACCATAAGATTGGGAAACCATTACTGCAGGAATAGTAATTGTATTGTCTGTTCCACCCATTACAATAGGATCACCAGGGGCATTGTTTACCATAATAACCGCAACTGCACCAGCTGACTGAGCTTCCAAAACCTTGATCGTAAATCCACAACTCCCCCTATCTATGATGGCAATTTTACCAGTAATTGAATTTGAAGGTGCTCCTGTACAAGCTTCATGAAGACCTCCGGTAGCGTCATTGAAATAAACTGCCTGGGCTGTAACAGGACCAACGTTTCCTAATTTATTTGCAGTACTAAACCCACTCTCAGGTACTTCTATTGTACCCGCAATGGTAGCAGGAGTATTCACTGTAAGTGTGGTTGTGGATCGGGGATCAAACAAATACATTCTCATACGCCCTCTACCACCATCCGCTGGAGTAGAGAAGTTTGCGTTATTTGTTCCGGCACCACTTTGCGCAAGCGCAATTACATCGTCATTTTGGTTTCCACCTCTACCCAGGTTGCTTTTTTGAAAATTACCGGTAACCTCTGTAAAGCCATACTGGTAACTCATATCATGGATGACATTATTCCAGTAAAATAAATTGGTTATCGCAAATTGTTGAAAAGCCGGAGTTGTTGGATCGGTATTATAGTTAGGAGGAAAAATAAAATTTAAAGGATCAGGACTTGTGGTTGAGGTAGCGGGTAATCCTGTGTTTTGATTCGCAGCCGCCCTGTCTTCGGTTGCCCAAACATTATTACCACGACTGATGATATAGTCACTTGTTCCATCATTATGCCATCCAAGTGTACTTGCATTTCCAGGGGCATTTGCCCATGGATTGGTACGTGTAGCTGCTGCACCAAAACTAGGGGCTTCTACAGGGTAAGGAATCACAAGATAGTTTGCAGTTCCAACTAAGGTGGGACTCTGTGTTTGCTGAGCTCCGGTAGGAGTTATACCCACAGCTGAAGCAGATGAAGTTGTAGTAACCGGTCTTTTAATCATCCCCGGAATTTCATTTTTATTATACTGCTCGTAAACAGTCAGGTTGAATTCACTGATGAAAGCACCTGTAACTGCATCAATATGAATCAGCTTGTAATCTTCGGATTTTACAGGAACTACCTCCACTTGCCAGGCAAGTTTTACTTGTCCGGTTAATGGAACAGGCACCCAAAGTAAAGTAGCTTTTACATTTTCTGTAACGCCTGCCACTTTTCCAAAATCATACTTATTTGCAGCTATTTTTGTTGCAGAAAGTCCTGCCGGAATTGCAAGATTTTCATGCACAAAAGAAGCTTCTACAGCTTTTGCAGCAGAAATTGTTGGATTTGCAGAGGCATTTTCGGTAACCGAAGGCATGTTCTGAATAAACCCTCCTGCTGTGCTGAGTAGTTTTTCACCACGAAAAGACATAACGTAGATCTGGTTCAGTACAGGAATACCACGATATTCCTGGTTGGCATACACCATGGTAATACCATCCTGTGAGTAAGTATCACTTACAAAAAATCCGGCAATGTCGTCTTTAGACATACCGGTGGTGGTTGCATTTTTAACCACAAGCTTATGGGCAGCTTCTTTATCCTGCGCAATTGCAGCAAAAAAGAATAATGGTAAAAAGAAACTGAGTATAATTTTTTTCATACAGAATTTTTGCGCACGACGATCCCCGTGCAATTTTTAAAAAATGACTATAGGTTTATTGTTCATTGATAGTATTAACCAGTATGCTTAAGTGGGAAGTTTTAAGGAGGGTGTAAAATAATGAAAAAAACCATGCATTTTACTTTTCCTGATAGGAATTTAATAAAAAAAAAACAATTGTGCCACAATTATTAAGCTAAGTGGTCAAGCTATTCGTTCACAGGCTTATAATAAATGAATAGGGTACAAATTTTTTGCTCTTACCGAATCCAAAGCTTACCTTTGCGCCCTGAAAAAAACGATACTAAATAATCGCTTTTTACCAGTAAAAATTTAAAATTTCCGGCAAAAAACTCAAAAATAACCGGGATTGTTTGTAAAGGAATAAATTAATTGCAAATGGCAGACATTAAACCAGATGAAATTTCGGCGATATTACGCCAGCAACTCGGCAACTTTAACGCCGGAGCCAATCTAGACGAAATAGGTACCGTACTCCAGGTGGGTGATGGTATTGCACGTATCTACGGCTTACAAAACGTAAGGAGTGGAGAATTGGTGGAATTTGACAATGGTGTAAGAGCTATTGCCCTAAACCTGGAAGAAGATAACGTGGGTGTTGTATTGATGGGTGAAAGCAGCGAAATTAAAGAAGGTGACAGTGTAAAACGTACAGGCCAGATTGCATCTATTAAAGTAGGTGAAGGTATGTGTGGCAGGGTAATTAATACACTTGGTGAACCAATAGATGGTAAAGGACCAATCCAGGGAGACCTTTATGAAATGCCCCTGGAGCGTAAAGCACCGGGTGTAATTTTTCGTGAGCCGGTAAAAGAACCACTTCAGACAGGTATCAAAGCGATAGATGCAATGATCCCGATCGGACGTGGACAAAGAGAATTGATCATTGGTGACCGTCAGACAGGTAAAACAGCCATCGCTGTAGATACCATCATCAACCAAAAAGAATTTTATGCAGCGGGCAAGCCCGTGTATTGTATATATGTAGCCATCGGTCAAAAAGCAAGCACCATAGCTGGTATCATGAAAACTTTGGAAGAGAATGGCGCAATGGCTTACACAACTATCGTTGCGGCCTCTGCATCTGATCCTGCTCCCTTACAATTCTATGCACCATTTGCAGGAGCTGCTATAGGTGAATTTTTCCGTGATACCGGAAGGCCGGCACTAATCATTTATGATGATTTGAGTAAGCAGGCTGTTGCTTACCGTGAGGTTTCCCTGCTTTTGCGTCGTCCGCCCGGCCGTGAGGCTTACCCTGGTGACGTATTCTACCTGCACAGTCGCTTATTGGAGCGTGCTGCAAAAGTGGTAGCTAAAGATGAGATAGCCCGCCAGATGAATGACTTACCAGAATCTATCAGGCACCTGGTAAAAGGTGGA
>JBBQYS010000046.1:0-22821 GCA_038208485.1 Chitinophagales bacterium | reverse complement strand
ATAACCTCACTTTCCATAAAAACAACCGGATCATCATCCCTGATTGCTGCTTTCAATAAACCTTTAGCATCATAAGGATTGCTTACGGAAATCACTTTAAGTCCCGGAATATTTGCATACATAGCTTCAAAAGCTGTTGAGTGCTGTGCTCCAAGTTGTCCTGCACTACCATTTGCACCGCGGAAAACAATCGGACAACCTACCTGTCCGCCGCTCATAGCAAGCATTTTGCTGGCTGTGTTCAATATCTGGTCAAGTGCCAGAACCGCAAAATTCCAGGTCATATATTCTACAATAGGACGAAGGCCGTTTTGGGCAGCACCAACCGCTATGGCTGTAAAACCTAATTCAGCAATTGGGGTATCTATCACTCTTTTGGCTCCAAATTCATCGAGCATACCTTGACTAACCTTATAGGCTCCGTTGTATTCTGCTACTTCCTCACCCATTAAAAACACCCTTTCATCTTTCCTCATTTCTTCCTGCATAGCTTCTCTGAGGGCTTCTCTGAATGCAATCTCACGCATAGTAAATATTTTTTTGTTTTGGTTCTCCGTGATACACGAAGCAGCCTTTGTTTTTAGTGGGGCAAATTTATTTTATAATGGTGAGAGTAACAAAAAGGGTTTGGAGGGTTTGGAGAGTTTGTTGAGTATTGTTGAGGGTTGTTTAGCATTGTTGAGGGTTGTTGAGGGTTGTCTAAAAAAAATAAATTTAAATAATCGTGTAACAAAGTGATGATTTATTAAATCAGAGATGCTGAACTTTGATACTGAACTAATGTTATTCTATTATGAATATTCTTGTAACAGGGGCAAATGGATATATCGGACAAAGGCTGATACCTGAATTATTAACTGCCGGGCACAAACTTCATTGTTGTGTACGCAACAGGAGTAGATTTGAAGGTGAGATTCCTAATTTGGAGCTGGATATTATTGAAGTAGATTTCCTTGAAGATGATACGACAGTTGTTTTCCCTGAACAGATCGACGTGGCATATTACCTCATTCATAGTATGAGCAGTGGTCAGGATTTTGAAGAGAAAGAAACCCACACAGCACGTAATTTTTTAAAGCTGATAGAAAAAACCAACTGCCGCCAAATCATATACCTCACAGGAATTGTAAATGAGGATCACCTGAGCAAACACCTGGCTAGCAGGCTTGCTGTAGAGAATGTTTTAAATAAAAGTCGTATCCCACTTACTGCTTTAAGGGCGGGGATTATTGTAGGATCAGGAAGTGCCTCGTTTGAAATAATAAGAGATCTCGTAGAAAAGCTTCCGGTGATGGTTACTCCAAAATGGCTGAATACCAAATGTCAACCCATTGCTATCAGGAATGTGATCAGTTTTTTGAAAGGAGTAGCTCTAAAAGAAAATACCTACAACAAGAATTTTGATATCGGTGGACCCGATATTCTCACATACAAAGAAATGTTACTTGCATTTGCAGAAGTCAGGAAGCTAAAACGGTATATTCTTACACTACCCGTAATGACGCCCCGTCTTTCTTCATATTGGTTATACTTTGTCACCTCCACCTCATATTCCCTTGCGCTAAATCTTGTGGATAGCATGAAAATCAATGTGATCTGCCGGCCAAATAATCTGGCAGAAGAACTTGACATTAAGTTGATCGGCTATAAAGAATCCGTAGAAATGGCATTCCTGAAAATAGAAGAGCAAATGGTGTTAAGCAGTTGGAAGGATGCTTTTGTGAGCAGCAACAGCAGCATAGATCTAAAAAAATATGCTGAGGTTCCTGTACATGGTTGTTATAAAGAAACTAAATGGAAGGAAATTAAAGAAGAGGATAAAGAAATAATTTTGAATAATATTTGGAGTATTGGCGGACAAAGAGGCTGGTATTATGCAAATGAATTATGGAAAGTAAGGGGATTGATGGACAAATTTGTGGGAGGTGTTGGCTTGCGCAGAGGTCGTACCCATACCAACCAGATACAGACCGGCGATGCACTTGATTTTTGGCGTGTGCTCATAGCCGATAAAAAAAGAATGAGGCTGTTATTATTTGCCGAAATGAAATTACCGGGGGAAGCTTGGCTGGAATTCCGGATCATGAAAAAACACCATAAACTTCAGTTGCGGCAGGAAGCTACATTTAGGCCCAAAGGTTTGTGGGGAAGACTTTACTGGCTGACAATGGTTCCTTTTCATTATTATATTTTCCAGGGAATGATCAGCAATATTGTAAAGACAAGACCCGAAAAAGCAACTTTAAAAATTGAACCCAGTCAGTAAAAAGAAAACGAAAATGTGTAATTACGCTTTGTTTATTGCTCTAACAGGCTATCAGATAAAAAAAGTAAAACGCTGTATATAGTTTAACTTTGCACCAGAAAAAATGAACCTAATTTTTATACAATTTCTATCCTTATAACCACTTCATTTTTTCTGAGAAAAAATGAAACTTCAACACAAAAAACTCACCCGATTATTACAAAAAGCTTACTCTGCAGAAAAAGCAGCAGCCTTTGCTTACCAGGGTCATGCAGCTTCTGTACATGATACAGAACAAAAAAAAGCCATCAGGCAAATTGAACTGGACGAATGGCATCACCGACATTGTGTGCTGGAAATTATGATAGAATACCAGATACCGGTATCTAAGCTATTAGAGGCCAGGTTTTATATTATTGGAAAAGTAATTTCTGCCAGTTGTCATGTGATCGGATGGTTTATGCCGTTTTATTTTGCAGGTAGTTTAGAAAGTGGAAATGTGTGTGAGTATTTCAGAATGAAGCAATACTTTAGTACCCTGAACATTCATAAGCATGATGCTTTATTGTATGAAATGGGCGTGAAGGAAAAAGAACATGAAATATATTTTTACAATAGCATCAAGGATAATAAGCTTCTGCCATTTTTTGAAAAATGGTTCCAATGGGGGAAAATAAAATCAAAGAACAACATGGATCTGGATGCACTGGAACCTCTAGAAAGTTCTCATGTTTATTGCAATTCAAAATAAGTGTAAAGAAAAGAGGCTGTCATAAAACTAATTTTCACCTTCGGAAAATCGCTTAAATCGGTGCATGTCTCCTTCGGGGATACGAAAAAAAAAGAGTCTGACTCATACTTTTGAGACAGACTCTTTTACATCTTATAATATTTATTAAAAAGGAAGTCCATCATCCTCTCCTCCCTCATCCATTACCGGTGTTTTCACAACAGGAGTTGGTGTAGAACCGGCATTTGTTACATTACCAGCATTACTACCCTGAGCATCGGTTCCTCCAAGTAATTGTAGGTTGAATACCCGCATGCGAAGTGTAGCTGCTGCCTGATTCTCCCTATTGGTATAGGCTTCAGCCTCAGGAGTACCTTCTGAGTAAACTAACTTCCCCTTAGTAAGGTATTGAGCTACTGTAGTTTTATCAGTCCAGTAGGCACACTCTACCCAGGTAGTTTTCTCTTTTTGAATTCCCTGCGCATCTTTGTATTTTTCAGAATGCGCTACACTGTAATTGATCACATTTCTTCCGTTTACTTCTTTTACAATGGCATCTTTTCCCAGATGGCCAACAATTTGTAACTTAATCATGGTTGTTGTATTTTATTTTAGTTGATGTATCTCTTTTATAAAATGTAAGTTATCTTTTTTAGCTATATAATCAGGCAGCCAGGATATTTTTTTGTTTGAACATTTGAAATTGAAATAATAATTGTCCCCTTATTTCATTTTCTTTTTGCAATATCCTGCTCAGTAATTGTGCAAGCGAATAAGTAGACCTGGCAGAATTGGAAACAACCTGGATATCTTCAAAATCATTGTTGTTAAAACTGTAAATTAACTGAAGTAATTTTTCCCGGAAAGGTTGTATTCTTTTCAATTCTTCTTCTACGGAAACAAATGCCGCATTTGCAAACGGTGATTCACTTATTGAAGAGTTTCCCCGTCGTAAAATATTATGCAGATTAAAAAAGTCCTCAGCAAGAATTTCACGGATCACTTCAATTGGACGCTTTGAACCTAATGCATCTTGTGAAAATAAAAAAGTCTCCTCTAGGCTATTCCAGAATACAATACTTCTATTCCTGGATTCCTGCAACTGCATTATGGTAAATTCCGAAGTGGTCATCTTGTATATGTTTTCATATTCTAAAGCGGTTGCTGAAATTAATCCCTAATGATTAATTCATTTTTTTGTTTAAGTTACTCACCTGATCCTGAAGGTTATTTACTAAAGTAGCCAAAGTGCTCACGTCCCATCTTTGCTGTGTAGTTACTTTCCCAATAACCACCTGTGCAGCCCAGAGCTCCAAAACATCTTCAGCATTTACCTGGTAAGGCTTATAGGAGGGATTATCACTCACCAATTGTAGTTTACCTTTTTGCTTATTGTTCTTTACTATTCGCTTGTATACAATGCCCTCGTTTCTGCTCACAACAATGTAAGGAGCGTTTGATTTGATCTGCTCTACATCATTTTCAGCTTTTTCTCCCACGATAATACTACCGCTGGGAGTAGGAAGCATGCTATCTCCCACTATTTCAAAAGCACGGTAGTTTCCACCACTAAGCATAGGAAGTGTAAATGTATTCAGCTCATCAATAAACTCATTATCTCCGTATCCTGCGAGATAACCTGCAGCTGCTTTTACAGGTACAAAATGGATCAGGTTCCTGTCAGCAGATGCCATTTTTTGTTTGCGGCGTTTCATCAGGTAACTATCTGACTGCCCAGCAAGATCCTGCAACAACAGTTCATCCAGGCTTAGCTTGAATATGTCTGCGACAATCTCCAATACGTCAAGACGTGGGTCTGCTCTTTCTTCCTCATAGGCGCCTACAAGGGAACGTTTAATATTTAAACGATTGGCAAATTCTTCCTGGGTCCAGCCACGAAGTTTGCGAAGGTATTTCAGGTTTGTTCCGGCTACTGACATGAGTTAACTAATTTGATTAGCACAAATATACTAATTTATTTAGCTTTCCAACTTTTTTGAATAATTATTTTTTCCTATACTATAAATAATGATTGGGAATAGAAATGCCTTCAAAAGTTAATCAGCTGATTAAACCTTATTTTTGCGCAGAAAATTTTACTACTCATTATAAAATTCATTCATGAACTACATACTTATTTTACATAATTTATTGCGTTGGTTCATTCTGTTGGCTGGTCTTTGGGCAGTGATAAGGGCAATTAAAGGACTTACGGGAAACAGGATTTATACTGGTGCTGATAAAAAAGCAGGCCTGTTTTTTATGATCTTTTTCGATTTGCAACTACTGTTAGGTTTGGTCTTGTATTTCGGTAATTCATGGTTTTCCCAGTTAAAAGATTCAGGAGCAGCAGCAATGAAAAATGCCAACACAAGATTTTTTGCTGTGGAGCATGCTTTGCTAATGATCGTAGCTTGGATTTTGGTGCATGTAGGTGTTGCAGCTATTAAAAAATCACGGGAGAATAGCAGGCATAAAAAAATGCTCATCTTTTTTGGAATTGCATTTGTGTTAATGCTGGCAAGTATCCCCTGGCCTTTCCGTGCAGAGGTGGCACGCCCCTGGTTTCGTGGCATGTAATTTTTCAATTTTCTAAAAAACCAATACCTGGTTTATTTTATATAATTAATGGCAAAGTCAAAAAAACTCCCGGTTATACTCATCACAAACGATGATGATATTACAAGCCCCGGAATAAAATCACTTGTAGAGGCTGTAAAAGGTCTTGGAAAAATTGTAGTAGTTGCTCCTGAAAAACCACAAAGTGGAATGGGTCATGCCATCACTATAGGCATGCCGTTACGGATGAACAAAGTTGATTTTTTCGGTCCGGACATAGAAAGCTGGCAAACTAGCGGAACCCCAGTTGACTGCGTAAAACTTGCTGTGGATAAGGTTTTACACAAAAAACCAGACATCTGTCTTAGTGGAATTAACCATGGTGCAAACCACAGTATAAACGTATTGTATAGTGGGACAATGAGTGCGGCTATGGAAGCAGCAATAGAGAACATCCCAAGCATTGGATTCTCCCTGCTTGACTATACTTATACTGCAGATTTTACTGCCAGCAAAGAGATAGTACACAAAATGGTGAAAGCCATCATTGGAAAAAAACTGGACAAACATTTCCTTTTGAATGTAAATATTCCCATTGGCAGACCGGAGGATATCAAAGGAATAAAAATTTGTAAACAGGCCTATGCAAAATATGAAGAAGATTTTAGCGAACGTATAGATCCCCATGGGAAGCCTTATTATTGGCTAACTGGTGCTTTCAAAAATTTTGATAAGGGAACAGACACAGATGTTTGGGCACTTAAAAATAATTATGTCAGCGTAGTTCCAGTTCAATTTGACCTGACCAATTATGATTTGAAGAAAAAATTAATGTCCTCAAAAATATTTTCATGATATTTAAAAAAGATAGTTTACTGCTAGGTTTGATCCTTGGTTTAATCGCTCCAATGATTGGCTTTATGATCTTTAAAATGTACAAGTTCGATGTGCTTACTGTAAAAGAAATGTGGGATTATGTACGCTTAGAACCAGGCTTTCGAACATTATCTGTAGGCTTAAGTCTTTCTTTGCTTTTGAATGCCCTGCTTTTTACTATTTATATTAATACAAGAAGAGATAATACAGCAAAAGGAATATTTGCTGTTACCCTTATTTATGGTCTGATCATACTCAGTATAAAGACATTCGCTTAACGTTAATTTAATATTTTGTTAGCCTGGACTTTGCAGTGAAGCAGGCATGATTTCTGTAGTTTTGTATTCAGAAATCGAACTTTAAATTTTCTCATAAGCAGTTAGTTTTGGTAAACCGAAGCCCCCGATCCCGGGGGCTTCTTATTTACACTAAGTTATTGAGGGGCAAAAAAAATCCCCGAACCAAGGCTCGGGGATTGATATTTTAATCTTAAATAGATTACTCTTCTTCATCAAAGTTCATGGCTTCGGTTGTAGTAAGTAGTAATTCATACTCTTCTTTACTTCCTACGATCATGTTCTCAAATTCACGCAGACCAGTTCCTGCAGGAATATGGTGTCCGGTGATCACATTCTCTTTCAACCCAAGCATCGGATCTGTTTTACCCTGAATAGCTGCGGAGCTTAGAACTTTTGTTGTTTCCTGGAAGGAAGCAGCAGAGATCCAGCTTTGAGTGCCCAGGGAAGCTTTGGTGATACCAAGCAGCAAAGGAGAAGATGTTGCAGGCTGTGCGTCACGGTATTCAACCAATGCTTTATCAGCTCTGCGTAATGTTGAATTTTCTTCTCTCAGTTCTCTTACAGTTACGATCTGTCCGGGGCGAAGTAATGTGCTTCCACCAGCTTCTGTAACTACTTTTTTATCGTAAACAAAATCATTCTCTGTATTAAAGTCCATCCTGTCTTCTGTATCTCCTTCAAGGAATTTAGTATCTCCTGCATCTTCGATGGTTACTTTACGCATCATCTGACGTACGATAACTTCTACGTGCTTGTCATTTATTTTCACACCTTGTAAACGATATACTTCCTGGATTTCATTTACTACATATTCCTGAACTGCAAATGGTCCTTTGATAGCGAGTATATCAGCAGGGGCTGTTTGTCCATCACTTAATTGAGCACCAGCTTTTACAAAGTCACCATCCTGAACCAGGATTTGACGACTAAGTGGAACCAGGTATTTCTTGATCACACCATCTTTTGCTTCAACGATGATCTCACGGTTACCTCTTTTGATTGTTCCAAAACTAACCACACCATCAATCTCACAAACTACAGCAGGGTTGCTTGGGTTTCTTGCCTCGAATAACTCAGTTACACGTGGCAGACCACCCGTGATATCCTTCAATTTACTAAGTACACGTGGAATTTTCACCAGAACCTGTCCGCTTCTTACTGCCTCACCTTCTTCGATTACAATGTGAGATCCTACCGGTAAGTTATAGCTCTTGGTTTCTTTACCATTTACTATAATTACAGGAAGCTTTGTTTTATCCTTTGTTTCAATAACTACTTTTTCACGGTGACCAGTTTGTTCATCAGCTTCATCTCTGTAGGTAATACCTTCAAGCAAAGCTTCAAATTCAATTGTACCATTCACCTCAGCAACAATAACGTTGTTGAACGGATCCCATGTACAAAGCACGTCACCTTTAGTTACCTTTTGACCATCTTTTACTTTTAGAATAGCTCCATAAGGAATATGAGAAGTATTCAGCAAACGATCTGCTTTAGGATCAATGTTCCTGATCTCACCCGTACGACCTATTACTACTTCAATCTTAGTTCCGTCTTTCGATTCTGTTTTTACTGTACGTAATCCATCAAACTGTAACGTTCCGTCAAACTTAGCGTACAAGCTGCTTTCAACAGATGTACTTCCTGCCACACCACCCACGTGGAAGGTACGAAGTGTAAGCTGTGTACCAGGCTCACCAATACTCTGTGCTGCAATGATACCTACTGCATCACCACGCTGTGCAAGAATACCGGAAGCAAGGTTTTTACCATAGCATTTCACACATACACCACGTTTGCTTTCGCAGGTAAGTACACTACGTATCTCTACGGTTTCAATTCCTATTTCTTCTACTTTTTTAGCTGTGAAGTGACTGATCTCAGTACCTGCTACAGCTATCAACTCGTCTGACACTGGGTGATAAACGTCATGCAAAGCAGTACGTCCTTCTATCCTGTCACTCAATGATTCTATGATATCTTCATTATCTTTTAATGCTGAAGTAGCAATACCACGAAGGGTACCACAATCTTCTTCATTGATCACCACATCCTGTGCAACGTCAACCAACCTACGTGTAAGGTAACCGGCATCTGCTGTCTTAAGGGCTGTATCCGCAAGACCTTTACGGGCACCATGCGTAGAAATGAAGTACTCCAATACACTCAAACCATCTTTAAAGTTTGCCAGGATCGGATTTTCAATAATCTCACTACCAGATGAACCTGATTTACGTGGCTTTGCCATCAATCCCCTCATACCAGCAAGCTGTTTGATCTGCTGCTTGCTACCACGTGCACCACTATCAAGCATCATATAAACAGAGTTGAACCCTTGTTTGTCTGTTGCCAGCTGTCCAATCAATGTTTCTGTAACTTTTGTATCTACACGACTCCAGATATCAATAATCTGGTTGTAACGCTCGTTGTTGGTAATAAGACCCATGTTGTAAGAATCCCAAACCTCAGCAACTTCACCTTGTGCATTTTCTACCAGTTGTGCTTTTACTTCCGGTATGATCAGGTCATTAATGTTGAACGATAAACCACCACGGAACGCCATACGGTATCCAAGGGTTTTGATATCATCCAGGAACCTCGCAGTGATAGGAACACTTGTCCAGTTGATGATATCACCAATGATCTCCCTAAGGTTTTTCTTAGTGAGCAATGCATTAATAAAACCAACTTCTTTAGGTACAAACTGGTTGAATATTACACGACCAACCGTTGTGTCTATTATTTTAAATGTAAGCGTACCATCTTCATTCCGGAAGTTAGCCCTCACTTTTATATTTGCATGTAGGTCAATTTTCTTTTCATTGTAAGCAATGATCACCTCTTCTGCACTGTAAAAAGTTTTTCCCTGTCCTTTTACAATTTCTTCATCTGTGGTTTTTCTTCCTTTAGAAATATAGTACAGACCCAAAACCATATCCTGGGAAGGAAGGGTGATTGGTGTACCATTCTGCGGGTTCAAAATGTTGTGAGAAGAAAGCATCAATAACTGAGCTTCCAAAACAGCAGCATTGCTCAAAGGAACGTGAACTGCCATCTGATCACCATCGAAATCGGCGTTGAATGCCGTTGTTACCAATGGGTGCAACTGGATTGCTTTTCCTTCAATCAATTTTGGCTGGAAAGCCTGGATAGATAACCTGTGTAGGGTTGGAGCCCTGTTCAGCATTACCGGGTGACCTTTCAAAATATTTTCCAGGATATCCCAGATGATCGCTTCTTTTTTATCTACCAGTTTACGGGCAGATTTTACTGTTTTCACAACACCACGCTCTATCAACTTGCGAATAATAAATGGTTTGAAAAGCTCGGCAGCCATATCTTTTGGAAGACCACACTCATGCATTTTCAATTCTGGTCCTACCACAATTACAGAACGACCAGAGTAATCCACACGCTTACCCAACAAATTTTGACGGAAACGTCCCTGCTTACCTTTCAGTACATCAGACAGAGATTTCAGTGCACGTCCACCTTCGGCTTTTACAGCGTTAGATTTACGGCTGTTGTCAAACAAGCTATCAATAGCTTCCTGCAACATACGCTTCTCATTCCTTAAGATAACCTCAGGAGCTTTAATCTCCATCAAACGCTTCAGACGATTGTTACGGATGATTACCCTGCGGTAAAGATCATTCAGATCAGAGGAAGCAAAACGGCCACCATCTAATGGAACAAGCGGACGAAGTTCCGGTGGAATTACCGGGATATATTGCATTACCATCCATTCCGGACGGTTGTTTATTCTTGTATTTGCATCACGGAAACTTTCCACTACGCTAAGTCGCTTAAGTGCATCAGCTTTACGTTGCTGAGAAGTTTCGTTTGCAGCAGCATTCCTGAGATCAAAACTCAATTGATCAAGATCCAAACGCTGTAGCATAGCATGAACTGCCTCTGCACCCATCTTAGCGATGAATTTCTCCGGATCTTCATCAGGAAGCATTTGGTTTTCTTTCGGTAATGCATCCAGGATGTCCAGGTATTCTTCTTCAGTAAGAAGATCGCCATAGTTCTGTCCTTTATCTGCCCTGATACCAGCCTGAATTACTACAAAACGCTCATAGTAAACGATGGTTTCAAGTTTCTTGGAACTAGTTCCAAGCAGGTAACCAATTTTATTTGGAAGACTTTTGAAATACCAGATGTGCACTACAGGAACCACTAATTTGATGTGGCCCATACGCTCACGCCTTACTTTCTTTTCTGTAACCTCTACACCGCAGCGGTCACATACTATACCTTTATAGCGAATACGCTTGTATTTGCCACAGGCACATTCATAATCTTTCACCGGGCCAAAAATACGCTCACAAAACAAACCATCTCTTTCAGGCTTGTATGTGCGATAATTTATGGTCTCGGGTTTTAAAACTTCCCCATAACTTCTCTCCAGAATGGTATCTGGCGAAGCCAAACCAATAGTGATCTGAGAGAAAGTTGATTTAGGACGATTTTCTTTTTTGAATGCCATGTTATAATTAAAAATTAAAAATTAAAAATTAAAAAGCCTGTTCATTTCAAGTGTTTTTAGTCAATTAGAACCTGACTTTTTACTTTTTTACCAGTCTTTTTTAAATCCTATTCGGGAAGTTTTTTCCTGTTTGGGATTTTCTATGAGTTTCTTTATTACTGCAAATATTTTTTTGATGTCTTCTTCATGCCTGCCACTTGAACGCTCCAGCTTTACCAACTTTAACAAGATCTGTTGATTATTGCTCAGTAAATCTTTCAATTTACTATACACCCTCATTATTTGTATGTTTACCTCTATTGCCTGGCTACTCCGTAATACCGAGGATAACATGAGTACACCGTGCTCAGTAAAAGCAAATGGTTTATACCTTAAACCCATCTTCAGCGATTTGGAGGTCACATATTGTGATCTCCAATTGGCAAACTCTGCTTCACTAAGCTCAAACATGAAATCTTCGGGAAACCGATCCATATTTCTTTTTACGGATTGTTTAAGTACCCTGGTCTCTACCCCATACATTTCAGCCAATTCCTAATCCAACATTACCTGGTGGCCACGGATTTGATAAATTCTGCTGTCAATGGCTTTATCAACAGATAGAGAAGACATATCATTTTATTTACAAAGAACTAAAGAAACAGATTTTCAGCAAAAAAGATGAAAATCTGTTTCCAATATTTATTATTAATCAAACTTCAGGTCAAGACCTAGTCCCCTTAATTCATGAACCAATACATTGAATGATTCAGGAATTCCTGCTCTCGGGATATTATCTCCTTTTACAATCGCCTCATAAGTCTTGGCTCTTCCGATAATATCATCCGATTTCAGGGTAAGCAATTCCTGCAGTATGTTAGAGGCACCATAAGCCTCAAGTGCCCAAACCTCCATCTCTCCAAAACGCTGACCACCAAACTGAGCTTTACCTCCAAGTGGCTGCTGTGTAATAAGAGAGTATGGTCCGATGCTACGTGCGTGCATTTTATCGTCCACCATGTGGTGAAGTTTGATAATGTATATAATACCTACTGTAGCTTTCTGATCAAAACGATCCCCGGTTTCTCCATCATACAGGTAAGTATGACCAAATTTCGGAAGACCAGCTTTTTCAATATTCTCAGCAATCTCATCTACACTAGCACCGTCAAAGATCGGAGTAGCAAAGCGTACACCCAGTTTCTCTCCGGCCCAGCCTAAAGCTGTTTCATAGATCTGACCAAGGTTCATACGACTAGGTACACCCAATGGATTCAATACGATATCCACCGGCGTTCCATCTTCAAGGAAAGGCATATCTTCTGCACGAACGATCTTGGCTACAATACCTTTGTTACCATGACGACCCGCCATTTTATCACCTACTTTAAGCTTACGCTTTACTGCCATATACACTTTTGCAAGTTTCAATACACCAGCAGGTAATTCATCACCTATGCTGATATTGAATTTCTCACGCTTGTAACGACCAAGTTCCTCGTTAAATTTAATGTTGTAATTGTGCAACATTGTATTAATAAGGTCATCAGTTTTTTCGTCTCCGCTCCATCCTAAAGGTGCAACGTTTACATAATCAATATTAGCCAAATTCTTTGCAGTGAATTTAGAACCTTTACCAATCAATACTTCACCAAAAACATTATTAACACCCTGGCTCGTTTTGTCAACTAATAACTTCTGCAGTTTTTCCTGCAACATGTTCATTAATGACTCTTCGTTGTCTTCGTGTGTTTTTTCTATTTTATCCAACTGAGCTTTCTCACGCACTTTAGCATTCTTATCCTTCTTAGCTCTCTGGAATAATTTTTTGTCAATGATCACACCTTGTGTTCCGCTGCTTGCTTTTAATGAAGCATCTTTAGCATCACCGGCTTTATCACCAAAGATGGCACGTAGCAGTTTCTCTTCCGGGGTAGGATCACTTTCACCTTTTGGCGTGATTTTACCAATGATGATGTCACCTTCTTTTACGGTTGCACCTATGCGAATGATACCGTTCTGATCAAGGTCCTTAGTAGCTTCTTCTGATACGTTTGGAATATCAGCAGTCAGTTCCTCTTCTCCAAGTTTTGTATCTCGAACCTCAGTTTCAAATTCACTGATGTGAATTGAAGTGAAAAGATCTTCTTTAACCACTTTCTCAGAAATTACGATCGCATCCTCAAAGTTGTACCCTTTCCATGGCATGAAAGCCACTTTCAGGTTACGTCCCAGAGCGATCTCACCACCTTTGGTAGCATAACCTTCAGTAAGGAAATCGCCATCGTGTACTTTCTGTCCTTTAGTGACCGCAGGACGAAGGTTGATTGTAGTTTCCTGGTTCGTTCTTACGAATTTGGTTAGTTTATATATTGTCAATGCATCTTCAAAAGAAACCAGGCTCTGTATTTCAGTACGCTTGTACCTAACATGAATTTCGTTTGCATCTACATATTCTACTACACCATCACCATCTGCATGAACCTGAATCCTTGCATCACGGGCAGCTTTTCCTTCAAGACCAGTACCCACGATAGGCACTTCCGGCTTGATCAATGGAACAGCCTGACGTTGCATGTTAGATCCCATTAACGCACGGTTGGCATCATCATGCTCCAGGAACGGAATAAGAGAAGCACTCAAACCAACGATCTGGTTTGGCGCAACGTCCATGTATTCCACTTCATTTTTATCAAGGATCGGGAAATCACCTGTTTGACGGGATTTTATCTTGTCTTCTACGAAATTTCCTTTTGGATCTATGTCAATATTTGCCTGGGCAATTTTTGCGGTATCTTCTTCTTCTGCACTCAGGAAAGTGATCTTCTTCATATCTACTTTACCATCCGTTACTTTTCTATATGGGGTTTCAATGAAACCCATATCATTGATCTTGGCATGTACACAAAGTGTAGATATCAAACCAATGTTTGGTCCTTCCGGCGTTTCAATGGTACAAAGACGGCCATAATGTGAATAGTGAACGTCACGTACTTCAAAACCTGCCCGCTCCCTGCTCAAACCGCCGGGTCCAAGTGCGGAGATACGACGTTTATGCGTGATCTCACTTAGTGGGTTGGTTTGATCTAAGAACTGGCTCAACTGGGAAGTTCCAAAGAAAGAGTTTATTACAGAAGAAAGCGTCCGAGCATTTATTAAGTCAACCGGGGTAAATACCTCATTGTCACGTACGTTCATCCTTTCACGAATGGTACGAGCCATACGGGCAAGACCTACACCAAACTGAGCATATAATTGCTCTCCAACAGTACGTACTCTCCTGTTACTCAGGTGATCTATATCATCTACTTCACTTTTACCATTAGTTAATTGAACCAAAGTTTTAATGATGGCAATGATGTCATCTTTGGTGAGTACTTTTTTCTCTATTGGAAAATTAAGACCAAGACGACGGTTGATTTTATAACGACCAACTTCACCAAGATCATAACGCTTATCACTAAAGAATAATTTGTCAATGATACCACGAGCAGTTTCATCATCAGGAGCATCAGCACCACGAAGTTGCTTATATATATGTTGTACCGCTTCCAACTCACTGTTAGAAGTATCTTTGTTTAAAGTGTTGTAAATGATAGCGTAATCCCCACTTACCTCTTCTTTTTGAACAAATACACTCTTTACATCAAGTTCAAGTATTTCTGTAATATTCGAATCATCAAGAATCACGTCACGCTCAAGAACAATCTCATTACGCTCGAGTGAAACAACTTCTCCTGTATCTTCATCCACAAAATCTTCTACCCAGGTACGTAGTACACGGGCTGCTAATTTTTTACCAATATGTTTCTCCAGGTTCTTACGGTCAGATTTAACCTCATCAGCCATTCCAAAAAGCTCCAGGATGTCTTTATCAGTTTCGTAACCGATAGAACGCAATAGCGTAGTAACCGGAAACTTTTTCTTACGGTCAATGTAAGCGAACATGACATTGTTGATATCAGTTGCAAATTCCATCCACGCTCCTTTAAAAGGAATAACACGGGCAGAATAAATCTTAGTTCCGTTTGGATGAATAGATTGACCAAAGAATACACCAGGTGAACGGTGAAGCTGGCTAACTACTACCCTTTCCGCACCATTGATAACAAAAGTACCTCTTGGTGTCATGTAAGGAATATTACCCAGGAACACATCCTGAACAATAGTCTGGAAATCTACGTGCTCTTCGTCATTACAGCTAAGTCGAAGTTTTGCTTTTAGAGGAACAGCATAAGTTAGTCCTCTTTCTATACACTCATCAATTGAATAACGTGGTGGATCTACGAAGTAATCGAGAAATTCCAAAACGAAAATATTCCGGGTATCTGTGATAGGAAAATTATCCTTAAACACACGGAAAAGCCCCTCAACGTTACGTTTGTCGGGGGTTGTCTCGAGTTGAAAAAAGTCTTTGAACGATTGGATCTGAATACCCAATAGATCGGGTGTCTCTGCAAGGAGTTCAACTTTTCCGAAGTTAATTCTCTGTGCAGATGGAGTTTTTGTTGCAGACATATTTTAATTAAAACGTTTAAGTGAAGACCCTGTAAAATGAATGGAGCTAGCGCTACAAATTATTTTAAGGATGGCAAAGGTATATATAAATAATTAAAAACAATAACGTATTTCTTATTTTGGCAGGTATTTTGATAAAAATTGCCAATTTCATAAACTTTCCCTTGAGATTGAAGCCAAGGATGATGCTTTAACATAAGTGAATTTGAAATTATTAAGGAAATTGTGGAACAAATAAAAATTTGTTTGTTTGTTTGGTATTTTGATAAAACAAATCCGTCACCACAGTTTAAATTCTATACTTACAAAAAAAGCAATAATTTCCAGTTTTGATTTTTCTTATTTTATAACGGTTTCCTCTGCTTTACTTTATCTGCATTTTAAAATACAGTAATGACAGAAAAAAATACAAAAAAAATCCTGCCAGCAATTCATCTGGCAGGATTTTTTTTTAGTTATGCAGAATTTTACCAAATACTTGTACGCTTATCATTAGCGATGTACATACTATCGCCAGGTTGTACATTAAATGCTTTATACCAGGGTGTAAAGTTTTGAACGGGGCCATTTACCCTAAACATTTCAGGTGAATGAGGATCTGTATTAATTCTAGATAATCTATTGGCATCCCTGAGTTTCTGTCTCCAAACCTGTGCAAATCCAAGGAAGAATCGTTGGTCCGGAGTGAGTCCATCAATTTTTACTGTTTCTTTTCCTTGTTTGGTTAATTTAAAAGCATCATAAGCAATAGCTAATCCACCTATATCTGCCAGGTTTTCACCGAGTGTAAGTTTTCCATTTACATGCACATTGTTTAATACAGTAAATGCATCATACTGCTTAACGACAGCTGCAGTTTTAGCTTTAAATTTATCATTGTCAATTTTTTGCCACCAGTTTTGCATATTTCCTTTATCATCATACTGGCTTCCCTGGTCATCAAAACCATGGGTCATTTCATGGCCTATTACCATTCCGATTCCACCATAATTGATGGCGTCATCTGCATTAGAATCAAAGAAAGGAAACTGCAGGATACCGGCAGGGAAAACAATCTCGTTATTTGTCGGGTTATAATAAGCATTTACAGTAGGTGTAGTCATCCCCCACTCCGTACGATCGACTGGCTTTCCTATTTTATCTATCGATTCCTTAATATCATGAATAGCTATGCTTTGCGCATTCGCAAAGAAATTGTTTTTATCAATAGTTACATCATCATAGGTTTTCCATTTATCAGGATATCCTATCTTCCTCATAAATGCATGAAGCTTCACCTTTGCCTTTGCTTTGGTGCTATCACTCATCCAATCCAGGTTATTGATCCGGTTTTCAAAAGCGATACTCAGATTTTCCACTAACTCATCCATTCTTTTTTTGGCCTCAGGAGTAAAATATTTGTCCACATATATTTTTCCAAGTAACTCTCCTAAGCCATTATTTGCCCGATTCACCATTTTTTTCCATCGCTCACTGTCTACTTTTTGACCACTAAAGGTTTTTTCAAAAGCAAATGCAGTTTTTGTGAAGTCTGAAGAAAGTAAAGAGGCATTACTTTTTATATAATCGAAGGCTAGTTTTGCTTTCCACATATCAACCGAAATTTTGGCTACGTAGTTATTCAGCGCTGTGTAAAAGTCTGGCTGCGCAACATTTATACTATCCGGCGACTTATTAATATTTGAAAAAAATGCTTTCAACTTTAAGTTTGGCCATTTTTTATCTGCATCTGTCAGGGAGAATTTATTGTAGTTTTTCTGCGGATCACGAAGTTCAACCGGAAGCCTTTGTGCCATTGCCAGCTGGGTTTCCAGATCCAACACCTTTCTTGCTTTAGTTGCAGCCATGGTAGTATCATCTCCTGACAAACTAAAAAGTTTTGAGGCATAATCTACTAATGCTTTTCTTGAAGCAATACTTGTGCTATCCGATTTGGTATAATATTCTTTGGTAGGCAATGAAGTACCGTTTTGGTAGAATACCGGGATATTCACCTGGCTGTTCTTCTCATCTCCCGTAACGTACAAACCATATAACGATGGTTCATTTACCGCAAATCCTTTGAGCATATAATCTACTACGTCAGTATTTGTTTTAATGAAATCTATTTTATTAAGTACTGCTTTTAAAGGAGCAACCCCGGTTTTTTCTAAAGCCATGGTATCCATACCGCTGCTATAGTAATCTCCAAGTTTTTGCTCTGTTGTTCCTTTGGCAGATTTAGATTGAGCTGCATTTTCCAACAGGCTTTTCATTTTGGTCAGGTTATCCTCATAGATAATATTAAAGCTTCCCCACCGGCTTTGGTCATCAGGGATTTCTGTATTCTTTACCCATGTTCCATTGGCATATTGAAAGAAATCATTACCTGGTTTTACCGTGGTATCCATTCCTGTTTTATCAAAAAATACTTTCCGCTGTTCAGTACTATCTGATGAAGATTCAGAGGATGAAGAATTGGATGAGTCTTTTGATTTACAAGAAGCAAAAGCCAGACAAATTGCAATGCCGGCTACTAATAATTTAGACATAATGTTTTTGAATAAAGCTCCATCTGCAGAAGCTAGGGCATGAATATTTTGAAAAAAAAGTTTGCCGCTTTTTGCAAAAAATCGGTAGGGTAAATTACTAGAATTATTCCATGCTGCAATGAAAAGAATTTATAGTTATTAAACCGGAGTATAAATAAAAAAGTCATTAATTGGATCAGCTATTTCAAATGTTCTAAAACCATGTTTCCCGATTTTAGAATTTCAATAACTCACAATAAATATTGCTTCTTTCTTCAGGATGTCCTATTGTTTTAAAGCGCACCAATATCGGGTAAAAGTATAAAGGAATTAAAAAACAGATATGGTAAAAGAAACCTCTATTTGTGCGAGGATAAAGTTATAAATACAAAAAACCCCGGAACGAATCCCGGGGCCCTTATATTTCTTTCAGAAAAAGTTATTAAGCTATTTCAACCTCTGCACCTGCATCAGTCAATTTAGTTTTAAGTTCTTCTGCTGTTGCTTTATCAACACCTTCTTTTACTGGTTTTGGTGCACCGTCTACAAGATCTTTAGCTTCTTTCAGTCCTAAGCCAGTAAGTTCTTTAACGATTTTCACTACAGCCAGTTTGTTTGGACCACCAGCTTTCAGGATTACATCAAATGATGTTTTCTCTTCTACTGCTGCTGCGCCTTCACCACCACCGCTGCTCATTACAACTGCTGCTGCAGCTGGTTCAATACCGTACTCAGATTTCAAAAAATCTGCTAATTCCTGTACGTCTTTTACAGTTAAGTTTACTAAACTTTCTGCTAATGCTTTTACGTCTGCCATTGTTTTTGGTTTTAATTTTTTCCGCCTTCATTGCCCGCTATGCAGGGACTCCGGCGGAGCTTGTTTTTAAAAAAATTGTTGTGTATAATCAACCGCTATTAGCGACTCATTAATTAAATTATTCTGGTTTTGCTTCTTCAGCTTCAGGTGCTGCAGAATCAGTTGCTGCATCTGCTGCCGGAGTTTCTGCTTCAGTAGCTGTTGCTTCTGCTGCCGGAGCTTCTGCTGCCGGGGCCTCTGCTGCCGGGGCTTCAGTTGCTGTTTCCGTTGCCGGAGCTTCTGCTGTCGGAGTTTCTTCCGCCGCTGTTGCTTCTGAGTCACTTGCATTGTCTTTGTTCTGCAATGCACCAATAACACGCTGTATTGGAGAAAGCAACAATCCGATAACGTCACCGATAAGCTCATTTTTGGTTTTGATCTCAGTAAGCGTTTTCAACTGGTTGTCGCCTACAAATACATCACCGTTGATGAAAGCTGCTTTAAGTTCCGGCTTTGTTCCTTTACTTTCCTTACGAAAGCTGCTTAGGATAAGTGCTGGTTCTTTAGGATTCTCGCTGAAAAGTAATGCAGTTACTTTATGCAATGAATCATAAACACCTGCATATTTATCAGCATCCAGGCTTTCCAGCGCTTTTTTAATGAGGGTATTTTTAGCCACCTTCATTTCCACCTGCTTATCAAAGCAATGGTTGCGCAGTTTGCCTATCTGAGCTACACTCAGACTTTCTGTATCTGTGATGTAAAAGTTTTCGTATTGGGAAAACTTGCCTTTCAGCAAATCTATCACCTCGTTTTTTTCTTGTTTTGTCATTTCAATTGTTTTGAAATTCCGTTTTATCTTTTCCCTTTATCAAAATGAAAAAGGACAGGTAAAGGCGGAAATTAGTTAGTAACAGATTTTGTGTCTACCATAATGCCCGGGCTCATAGAGCTGGCCATGCTTACACCACGCAGGTAAAGTCCTTTGGATGTTGCTGGCTTCAACTTAATGATAGCGTTGATAAACTCCTGGCTATTTTCCTGGAGCTTTTCCGGGGAGAAACTAACCCTTCCGATAGATGCATGGATAATACCTACTTTATCTACTTTAAAAGCGATCTTACCGCCTTTAAGGTCAGTAACAGCACCAGCAACATCATTAGTTACTGTTCCGGTCTTAGGATTGGGCATCAAGTTACGTGGACCTAACACTTTACCAAGTTTACCAATTTTAGGCATTACGGATGGTGTAGCTACAATAACGTCAACATCTGTCCATCCGCCTTCTATTTTAGTTACATACTCATCAAGACCCACGAAATCAGCACCAGCTGCAATAGCTTCGGCTTCTTTGTCAGGTGTGCAGAGTACAAGTACTTTTTTTGTTTTACCGGTACCATGGGGCAGAGATACTGTTCCACGAATGGCCTGATCGGCTTTTTTAGGATCTACACCAAGTTTTACGTGCAGGTCTACTGAGCTATCAAATTTTGTACAATTGATTTCTTTTACCAGGGAAGTTGCTTCTTTAAGCGTATAAGCTTTTTCAGCGTCAACCTTAGCATTTGCTAATTTTCTTTTTTTAGTGATCATTTTTAAAAGATATTTTAAGGTTGACTAATTAATTTTTCTCCCAGGGTGCAGGGCCATCAGTAGTAAGACCCATACTGCGGGCAGTACCGGCTATCATGCTCATAGCTTTGTGCAGGGTAAATGCATTTAAATCTGCCATTTTATCTTTGGCAATTTCTTCTACCTGGTCCCAGGTCACTTTTCCCACTTTGTTCCTGTTGCTTTCTTTGCTCCCCTTTTGAATTTTAGCAGCTTCCATCAACTGAACTGCAGCCGGAGGAGTTTTGATAACAAAGTCAAAAGACTTATCGCCATAAACTGTGATGAGAACGGGAAGAACTTTCCCTTGTTTTTCCTGCGTACGAGCATTGAACTGCTTGCAGAATTCCATGATGTTGATTCCCTTGGAACCAAGCGCCGGCCCGATTGGTGGTGCCGGATTAGCCTGTCCGCCCTTGCATTGGAGCTTGACATAGCCTGTAATTTCTTTGGCCATTTTATTGGTTTTTGGTGTTAACGTAGCAGGATATTCTGCTACTCCCAGTTGTGGCTTTCGCCACTATACTATTCCTTTAAGAACTATTTGGGGGTGCAAATGTAGGATAATAATTTTAATATGGCAATCCTATTACTAAGAACCCTCAAAAACTATAAAAAGTTAGTTTATGTATATACCGGGTATTATCAAATGTTTAAGTTATCCGTTTTGAAAGGCACCCCGCATACAAGAGGGTACCTTTGGAGAGATTATTGCAAGCAGCAGAATTCATTCACAAACTAAAATTTATCATGAAAAGAATTTTTACAATATTATTTCTTGCTACGATTGCTTCATCTTCTGTAAGTGCTCAAGTTGCAACTTTTAATTTTTTTGGAGCAAGTTCACCAGCTACACTAGCAGGAACATCTGACGCTAATGCTACACTCAGTTTATTATCAAGAGGTGCAGGAGCTCCAGCAAGTACGGCTTCTAATTCATTTAGAACAACTGGGTTTCAAAACAATGGTATTGCGCTAACAAATACTGATTATTTTCAATTTTCCATACAGGCAAATACAGGTAATACCCTGGCTTTGACCGGGATAACGGCAACTTTTGCAGGGACTGCAACTTTTGCAGCTGCTTCAGGGGTCACTAATCAATTTGCTTATAGCATTGATGGTGCAGCTTTTCAATTTACAGGTCCTGCAGTAATTACTATCGGTACACCACAAACGGCTACATTTACGTTTGATGCTGCCACAGCATTGGCATTATCAAATGTACCCGCAACTTCTATTGTGACTTTTAGGTATTTTGCCAGTGGCCAAACCACAACAGGTGGTTGGGGCTTTTTTTCAGTATCAGCTTCAACACAAAATTTAACCTTAGATGGAACTGTGAATCCAACTGTTCTCCCACTTTATGTGTCAGACCTCAACGCCACCAAGCAAAACAAGTCAACTAACCTCGGCTGGATACTTGGTTGTACAAGCAATGAAGTAACCTATTCAGTAGAGCGTTCTGCAAATGGAGTTAGTTTCGGAGCGATAGAAACAAAAACTGTAGCCCGTGAGCGTTGTGATTTTCCTTTTGAGTTTACGGATAACAACCCCGTAGCAGGAACTAACTACTACCGCATCAAATCTTCTAATATAGATGGTGAACTAAAATACTCTCATATAGCAAAAGTGAAATTTGAAGGAAGCAATAGTATAAAAGTATTTCCTACAGTTACTTCTGCAGGAAGCACTATTTATTACGAAACAACTGAAGCAGGAAAAATTGTTTTTAATGTTATGGATATGAATGGCAGAGTGGTGAAAAGCATAATCAGTAATGTTATTGCCGGAGGAAATAATATTAATCTGACTATAAGTGAGTTACCGTCAGGTAAATATTTAATTCAAGGTCTGCTGAATAATAACAGCAGAACTACAGCTGTGAGCGTGATCAAACAGTAATATTGAAAGACTGCTGAAAAAAGAAAAAGCCCCGGTTCGCCGGGGCTTTTTCTTTTAATTAGTTGTTCTTCTACCAGCAAATAGGAATATTGGTATCATGAGCAGGAGAGGTGTAGGTCAAAAGTATAGTAAAATATATTTAAAAAAAATAATATTCTTCGATTAAAGTTTTATTCCGAAGACCTAAGATCAAAGTTAATCTTAATTCATTATAAATTTTATGAATAATAATTATATACCTATAACTTTAACCTATGACACTTGTTCAACTGGAATATATTGTGGCGTTAGAAAAATACAG
>JBBQYS010000045.1:0-23557 GCA_038208485.1 Chitinophagales bacterium | reverse complement strand
TAAGTCTTGATAACTATTTTTCACCAAAGATTATTGGTGAAGTAAACGACCAATATATTAAAGTTGTTAAAATAAAGGGGCAAGAAGTACCTTGGCATAATCACAAAAACGAAGATGAATTGTTCTACGTTGTAAAAGGGGCACTTCTATTGGAAATTGAAAATAAAGACGCTTTTATAATGCGACAAGGCGATATTTATGTGGTTAAAAAAGCAACAAATCATCGAGTTTCTTCGGAAACTGAATGTTTGATTATGCTAATTGAACCTAAGACAACGGAACATACAGGCAAAATAAAGTCCTCAATTACGAAATCAGTTGAGGAACAAAAATATTAGAGCAAAATTTACAATTTATTGGTAAATCCTTGTTTCAAGTGGACAATTTGTATGACCAAGAATGCCAGCCACCAACAAGGGGTTTTGTGCAAGTTGGGCTGACGGAAACGCAATGAACTTTTGTTTTTCAATTTGGCTTCAGTTCCAGCTGGACGAACATTGCTGAACTTTTGCACTAAACTTGTACATTTGTTTTTCAATCAACAACAGTTGTGGGCAAACGGAATTCTTCGCCTTGGTTCGTGGCACACCAAACAATTCTTTTTCCCAGCAACGTCTCCTGCAAGGGATATTGCGTGATACGAAGCAGGAATTCTTATTTATCGCCTTTGTAGTTCAGTTTTTCGATCGTCCTCGTTGGTAGTCTCTACTTCAAATCCGCCACTTCAATAAAAATAAAACGTCGAGGCCTGGTCTCGACTTGCCGTTCAACCGAAGAACTAATCCTAATTATCCTCATAATAGAGAAAAATCCAAATAATAAGCTTCAGAGTTTATACCAGCTTCTCCCTTTAACGTTTTTCAATGTAAGTAGTTTAATTTTTGTGCTAAAATTTCCGGTGTAAATTACTCAATATTTAAAGCATTTCTTTTCTCCCCGATATCTAAAGGGGAAACCGTTTTCTGACTTCGGCCAACTGGCTTAACACCAAGCCCCGGCTAAGGATGATGGAAAAAAAACGGTTCCGTTTTAAGCGGGGACGAAAAGCAAAAAGTCTTACAAAATTCTCCAAATCCTTATATTTACTTTTTCACTTCGAATACAAATTTCCAGCATGATCTATCATATAACAACAGAAGCAATCTGCACTCAGGCAGAAACAACAAATGAATATGTAGCAGATTCCCTGGTCACGGAAGGCTTTATACATATGTGCAGCCGGGAACAACTGGATGGCGTAAGATCGAGGTATTATAAAAATAGTACGGGACTAAAGGTTTTATTGATCGATGAAACCAAACTAAGTTCTCCATTAAAATATGAGCTGGCTCCTTCCGTAAACGAAATGTTTCCACACAGCTATGGCCCGATAAATGCCTCGGCAGTAACAGCAATAAAATCTCTTGACGAATTTTAATTACCAGGTTTTGACTCTTCTTCTTCGCTCTCCCCTTGGCAATATTCTTGTAGAAGGAACCCCTGAATATGTAAGTGGGATTCGTTTTTTAAAAGATGATGAAGACATCAAAGCAACAGGTGAACCGTCCGGTGCTATTCTTACCTGTATAAATGAACTTGGTGCCTATTTTGAAGGAACGAATTTTATTTTCAGTTTTCCTTTCCGGCAGGAAGGAACATATTTTCAGCAGCAGGTTTGGACAGAACTTTGCAAGACAAATGCAGGAGTAACTTTAAGCTACCTGGACCTGAGTAAAAACCTGGGGAACCAACTGGCCATAAGGGCTGTGGCAAATGCAATTGGAAAAAATAAATTAGCTATTGTTGTTCCCTGCCACCGAATCATTGGAACAAACAGATCGCTCACCGGTTATAATGCTGGGTTGTGGAGAAAGAAATGGTTGCTGCAACATGAAGCGCAGTTCATACAAAAGCCAGGAACACTTTTTTAAAAAAAAATCAAATGATCATCATGCTATTCATCAAAAAAAGAATACTTCAGTACCTGCCTGTTTTGCTGACCCTGTTGATCAGTTCCAGTTGCAGCAGCCAGTCTGATAAGAAAGTTAAAGAAGCTACAACTGCAACGCCGGCTGTAAACTACTCAAAATATAACCTGGACAAAATACAATTACCGCCCGGCTTCAGGATCAGCGTATTTGCAGAAGTACCCAATGCACGAAGCATGAGCCAATCACCTTCGGGCATTGTGTACGTAGGAAATCGGGGAGAAGATAAAGTCTATGCTATAAAAGATGAAGACGGAGATGGCGTGGCAGAAAAAAAATACGTGGTAGCGAAAGATATGGATACACCAAACGGTGTAGCGTATTTTGGAAATGACCTGTACATTGCTACAGTGTCTTCTGTTTATATTTTAAAAGATATAGAGAACCATCTTTCAGATCCGCCGGCACCGATACTTGTGACAGATAAATTCCCCAAAGACAAACACCATGGCTGGAAGTTTATTGCCTTTGGGCCTGATGGAAAATTATATGTGCCGGTTGGAGATCCATCCAATATTTCTGACCAGGGCAATAGTATTTACAGCACCATCATGCGGATGAATCCTGATGGTAGCGGGCTGGAAGTGTTTGCCCGTGGCATAAGAAATACTGTGGGTTTTGACTGGCATCCTTCTACCGGAAATCTCTGGTTTACTGACAATGGTAGAGATCAGCTTGGAGATGACGTACCTGCTGATGAATTGAATAAAGCAGGTAAACCGGGAATTCATTTTGGCCATCCTTATTGCCTGCAGGGAAATATTCTTGACCCTAAATTTGGTAAAGGAAAAAGCTGTGATAATTATCAAGCGCCGGTTGAATTACTAGGTCCGCATGTAGCTGCATTGGGCATGCGTTTTTATACCGGCAGCATGTTTGACAGTAGCTATAAAAACCAGATTTTTATTGCGGAGCATGGCAGCTGGAACCGGACTGACCCAATTGGCTATAGAATAACTACTGTAAAACTGGATGAGAACGGAAAATCACTTGGCTACTCCACCTTTGCAGAGGGTTGGTTACAGAATGATGGAAAAGTTATTGGCAGACCTGTGGATGTATTGGTAAGGCCGGACGGTTCCTTATTGGTTAGCGATGATTATGCCGGATTAGTGTATAGGATTTATAAGTAAAATGATAGGATCAGGTAGAACGTTCGCATAGTCCCAGTGGGACGAAATTTGGTAGCAGAATGTCAGCGAATGTTTTCAAAAAATTAAAATTAGCTACCATAGTCACTTCTCCCTGAGCCTATAAAACCATACTTATAAACTTTATGCGAATCGCTGATGGCGTAAGGCGAAATGATTTACCTAATCCCGTAAAACGAGGAACCTCATTACGACATATCCGTTCCTGCAAAAGAAAAAGGAAGCAGAGATCCTGCAGACTCTATGATCATAACCGGCCCATTTAATCCAGCCAGGATAAGCCTGATAGGCTGTTTGGTGCGTTCTTCATATTCCGCTAAAGACTGCCTGCAGATTCCGCAAGGTGTAATTGGTTTATCGCTCTCTCCACGGTTGTTGGCGTAACTGATGGCGATGGTTTCTATCGGTACATCTTTATGCAACACAGATGCGGCACTCAGTAAAACCCTCTCTGCACAAATTCCTACCGGGTAAGAAGCATTTTCCTGGTTGGTTCCGGAAATAGTTTCTCCTGAAGAAAGTAAACCTACAGCACCTACAAAGAACTGACTATACGGAGCGTAGGCAGATTTTGTTTCTGCTCTTGCTTTGTCTAAAAGTTCCTTGTCTTTTGTTTCCAGTGCCTTGTCATCTTCATGTACTGTGTAGGCGAAATTGTATTGTTTATTCATATGCGTTTGTTTCAGAAGCAATCACCACTTCATTTATTTAATTTGGTTGAAGATCCTGTTCCAGCGAGGGCCATTTTCCCAACTGAACCATATCATTGATGCCTTACCTACAATATGATCTTCGGGCACAAAACCCCAATAACGGCTGTCTAAGGACATATGCCTGTTGTCTCCCATCATCCAGTAATAGTTCAATTTAAACTGGTACGAAGTTGCAAGCTGACCATTGATCAAAAACTTGTCCCCCTGTTGTTCTAATTTATTGCCCTCATACACCTGTATACATCTGCCATAGCGGATCAAATTATCTGGAGTCAGCTCTATTGTACTGCCTCTTTTTGGAATGGTGAGTGGTCCATAATTATCAGCTGACCAATTGCTGCTGGTGTCGTAGTAGGGAAAAATGGAGGGTTCTGGTTCCCGTATATAATTTGTAAGTGGATATCCCGCAGGAAGATTAAGGGCTGCCTTTTCTTTATTGGTAATATTGATCTGGTACATATTATTCCCAACCAGCATTTTATCTCCCTGGTCTTCCCTGATATTTATACCGAGCTCTGATAGCTTTTCGTTATCCAGGAATACATTGGCTGGTGCAGTCATAATGTACATACGCTGACTTTGTGGGAAACCTGGTGCTGGCTTGCCATTGATCATTACCAGTCCGTTTACGATTTGTAATACATCGCCACCTACAGCCATACATCTTTTTATAAAATTTTCTCTTTTATCTACAGGCCTTGTAATGATGAGGTTGCCATACCGGTTCCAGGTCTCTTCTCTGCCTATCTGCCTTTCCACTTCATAGTAGGTAATGCGGCTACCAAAATTTGCTTCGTCATTTATTAATGTATCGTTTACCGGGAAATTAAAAACAACCACATCGTATCTGTCTACATCTTTTGCAAACCAGCGTGTATAAGGAATTTTCACCCCTTCGGTGTACGATTTTCCGCCGGAGAAAGGCATGGTATGGTGGACAAAAGGCATTGCGATCGGTGTGTTTGGCAGTCGTGATCCATAACTGAATTTGCTCACAAAAAGGAAATCATTTACCAGCAAAGTCTTCTCCATACTCGGGCTGGGAATAGTATATGCTTCAAAAAGAAAAGTGCGGATAAGTGTAGCAGCCACGATAGCAAAAGCTGCAGCATCTATCCATTCCCTGGTACTAGACTTTTGGTAGTTTTCTACCACGGTACGACCGGCAAATCTTTCTGTCTTACTAAAACCGAGATAAGGGAAATAAATAAAAGGAAGAAACACTGCTGCTGCATGATGCAATACGCCAAATCTTCCGAAGAACTCTACAAACTTAATGGTGATCCAGATGGTAACAAAAATACCGGCAACAGGTATAAACTGTAGAAAGAACCAGGCCTTTTTCAACCTCATTTTTTCTACCATGCACCAGGTATTATAAAAAGGAATCAGGGCTTTCCACGGCTCCATTCCGGCTTTACGAAACATTCCATACATACCGATATGCCATCCCAGTACGCCAATGATAAAAATTATCCAGCCCATATTAATTGCTTAAATCTGATTTGAGTAAAATAAGGTTGCGAATTTACTATTCTGTTCTTGTATTAGAGGATTAATTGATTTGGATGTTACAGTTGCAGTGAATATGAATAAAGACACAACAGGATTTTAACAGCCACAGTTTTATTTTTATTTTTTTGGCGCATAAGTATGTATATCATCAAGTGTGATAACTTTTCCTGAAAGAATGATGAGCCGCTCCACTACATTTCTTAATTCCCTGATATTGCCCGACCAGTTATAGCCCTGCAAAGCTTTAATGGCATCATCATCTATTTGCTTTGGAGGTTGTCCGTAATCTTTGGCTATCTCGGCCAGGAAATGATTGATAAGCAGCGGAACGTCTTCACTTCTTTCATTTAATGATGGCACATGTATAATAATAACACCAAGACGATGGTATAGATCCAACCTGAACGTTTTATTCTCTACTTCGTGCAGCAGGTCTTTATTGGTAGCAGCTATAAGCCTTACATCTACATTTATATCTTTATCTGCGCCTACCCTGGTGATTTTTCCTTCCTGCAAGGCACGAAGTACTTTTGCCTGTGCATCCAGGCTCATATCTCCTATCTCATCCAGGAAAAGTGTACCTCCGTTAGCCTGCTCAAATTTTCCTATTCTTTGTTTATGGGCAGAAGTAAAAGATCCTTTTTCATGTCCGAAAAGTTCACTCTCTATCAGTTCTCCCGGTATGGCAGCACAATTCACTTCTACCAGAGAGGAATCTTTTCTCATACTTTTTTCATGTATCCAACGGGCAACAAGTTCTTTGCCCACACCACTATCACCGGTGATTAATACCCTGGCTTCTGTAGGTGCTACTTTTTCTATAGTATCTTTTATTTTAGCTATCTCCTTGCTGTTGCCCACCATTTCTTGTGCACGGGCAACTTTTCTTTTTAGCTTTTTTGCCTGGTTTACCAGGTTCTGCTTGTCAGTAGCATTACGCATAGTGATGAGCAGGCGGTTTAAATCTGGCGGCTTACTGATATAATCATAAGCACCTTTCTTTACAGCCTCTACTGCAGTATCAATATTTCCGTGCCCGCTGATGATGATGATAGGAATATCAGGATTAGACAACCTGGCTTTTTCAAGAAACTCCAACCCATCTAATTTGGGCATTTTAATATCGCATAACACTACATCATAGTTTTTCTGGTTATACTTTTTTAGCCCTTCTTCTCCATCGGAAGCTTCGTCAATTTTATACCCTTCAAACCCCAGGATCTCACTAAGGGTTTTCCTGATCGCTTTTTCATCATCAATTATTAGAACATTAGTCATTTAAAAAGTTTGGTAGCTGAAATAATTACGGTGAAAACTACGAAAATATTATATATCTAAGTTGAAAATCTCTTTCTATACGATTTTTTTCCTTACGAAAAATCACACAATCGGGGTATATGAAATTCTTTTATTTTGAATTATTTTGGGCTCTTAGTTTGGCAATATTTAACTGTACAATATATTAATGGCTAATGCTTTGATTTGGGAAATCTTTTTTTTATATTGTTAGTGCTTTTCTGGCTGTACAGCTTTCAAATTTAACCACACTGATTAAATAATCAAAAAATGAAAAATTTTTCTATCATAATTTCAGCTGTTTTCATCCTGGCCACCAGTTCATTACAAGCACAAATTCACATCAGTTCGGGTGCAGTTGTTTTTATAGATGCGGGAGCCGTGGTTACAGCCCAGGGTGATGTATATAGTGCTGAAGACATTTTAGGTACCGGAAAATTATTACTGGCGGGATCAGGCAATCAAAATGTGGATCTTACAAATCATAGCCTGCAAAATCTTGAACTGAATAATACAGCGGGGGCTACGCTTACCGGCAGTGCCAGAGTTTCCAATAATTTATTATTTACAAATGGAATTATTACGGCGGGTGATAACAACCTGAGGTTGGGGAATGTTGCTACAGCAACCGGTATGGGCACTTCTAAATTTGTTGCCACTACAGGCACCGGCCAGGTAATAAAAGAAATCACTTCTAATCAAACCGGTTTCGAAATTCCACTTGGAGCAGGCTCCTTATACAGGCCTGCATTTCTTACAACCAGTGGTACATATATAAATGCAAATGCAGGATTTAAGGTATTGGCTACAAATCCAAATAAGCCTCCATCTATCAGCGATTACATAACTACCCATTGGCCTGTAACCCGTACCGGTATCACAGGGACTGTAACCATTGAAGGTAATTACCAGGAAGCTGATATCTCAGGCACGGAAAGCTTTCTCCGGGGATATATGTTTAATACACCTGATTGGAGTTCTACAGGAGAAGCCCATAATGCAGTCACCAACAGGGTATCTGCGCCACTAACAGCTGCAAGCGGAGAATTAACTGGGATGGATAAATTCAACCTGGTAAAAACAAAAGCTTTTTTACAGGGTGCATATATTTCTGCGGGAATTATGGCGGATAACCTGCGCTCGGGTACAAATCTTATTCCACTGGCCGACCCTTATAGGGTTGCTCCATATAACAGCAGTTTTACACATAGTAACAATCCAATTTCCGAGACCGCTTCATTAATTACATTTGGCAACCAGTTGCTTACGGGAAACAATATTGTAGATTGGGTTTTTCTTGAATTGAGAAACAATAATGCTTCACCAGGAAACGGCATTCTGGAAACCAGGAGTGCTTTAATTCAAAGAGATGGAGATATAGTAGATGTAGATGGTGTAAGTCCTGTGACATTTAACCGGATCAACGATGGTAATTATACTTTGGCCATACGCCACAGGAACCACCTTGGTATCTCTACCGATCCTGCAACATTTACAAATTTAATTACAGAAAAAAGTTCTACTACTGCATTGGTAGATTTCTCGGTAGCTACTGATGCTCAGATTTTTGGCACCTCGGCTGCTTATGCTATTTCAGGAGATGGAAGGAATATGCTCTGGGGAGGTAATGCGAATTTTAATACCAATACCCGTTTTTCAGGACTTTCCAACGACAGGGATTACATCCTGATTACCAGTCTGGGTAATAATCCCGCTTCCAGCCTAAATAGTGTATACCATCCCGCAGATATTAACCTGAACCGAAATGTAAGATATAGTGGATTGAGCAATGACCGTGATTTTCTCCTGATTTCTACCTTGGGGAATAATCCTGCAACATCAAGAACTCAGGCTCTGCCTAATTAATCTTATTAATAATCGTACTACATGAAATAACTATAACATGAAAAAGCTTATCATTTTTGCCGGACTTATTCTTTGGGGGATCACTTCAAATGCACAAATAATGCAAGCAAGTATTGGCCTTGGTCCGGAAGAAAACCTATTTAAAATATTTTTAAAATCCTCCGCAACATTACCGAATCTTCAAATGTCTACCGTGCAATATAGTATCGGCATACCTGCTTCTACTACACCTGTTCCAACTTTGGAATTTGTAGACCAGCCAGTTCAGGGAGGCTACCAGGTAACCCCTCCATACATAGAAGATGGCTATCTACTTTATGATCTTGTAACAGCAGTGTCAACCACTTATAGTTTTACAGCCAACTTAGAAACGCTTGCTATTTCTTTTAAGTTTAATGGCGGGCCTGCTACCCCTACAAATGTTTCCCTTGTAACATTACCTGGTGGAGGGGCTATTACAGGCAATGCATTATTTTTATTTACAGGTGGCGTATTTTCTGTTGAGAACCAACTTTATTACACAAGAACGGGTACTACCGTTATAAATAACCCAAGTTATACTGGTTCATCAAATTCTACTGCTTCACTTGGTGCCGTTGTTTTACCAATAAAATTGGGTGATTTCACGGTAACAAAACAAAATAATGATGGTTACCTTACATGGGTATTGTTGGATCAGGATGCATCTGCAAATCATTTTGACATAGAGCGAAGCATAAATGGAACGGACTTTGTAAAAATATCTACTGTTCAGGCTTCTGCTGCTACAGGAGTAGATGTAGTCTACAATTTTACCGATCCGAATTTACCTGCTCTGCAAAAATCCATTATTTATTACAGGATAAAAGCAGTGGATAAAAATGGAAATGTTCTTTACACAGATATTAAAAACCTGCGTTTAAGTTCGGTAAAAAACCAGGCATCTGTTTTCCCGAACCCGGCAAAAGAATTTACGAACGTGAGCTTTACCGCAGGCAGTACAGGAAAAGGACAGATCACCTTATTGGATGCTTCAGGTAAAAGAATTAGTGAACAAACTTTTACTACGATTCAGGGAACTAACAAACAATTAATCAATACTGCAAATCTTGCTGCAGGAACATATAATATTATCCTATCCACACCAGAGGAAACCATCAATTTGACTTTTGTGAAATTAAAATAGGTATAGGTTTATTGGAAAATGAAAAGGGTTTGGCGGTATTCTTATCGCTGAACCTTTTTTATATTATGTCTTTTTGGTTTTTTATTTAATTCATTCAAACCATTCGTTTGTAAAATTCAGTTCAATAGGTATAATATTACTCGTCTTTCTCTTACATGCATCAGCAATCATTTTGAATGTACTAGGGATGCTATCTTCTTTGAATTAAACATGCTGGGTGAAAACCATTGCCAGGCATGGGTTCCTTATTATTTATTGCCCGGTCGTCAAGGAGTGTTTAATAGCTATTAAATGATCAGAAGAATTGTTTGAATCATTATTTACTTTTAAACACAAAATACACAGCGAGTATCAGGAAAATAAAAGCAATCACATGGTTCAGTCTGAGTGTTTCATTTTAAAAAAAAATTAAAGTGAACACACTAAAGACCACCAGGGTGATAACTTCCTGAATTACTTTCAACTGTACGAGTATAAATGGACCTCCGTTTGTATCGAACCCAATCCGGTTTGCCGGCACCTGGAAAACATATTCAAAAAGTGCTATTCCCCAGCTGATGAAAATAATGGAAAATAAACCCAAGCTTGCTAAACCAGGGCCACTCTGCAAATTTTAAATGTCCATACCATGCAAGGATCATAAAACTATTGCTCACTACCAATAACAAAACGGTGAGAAAACCTTTTGTATTCATTGATTAAATATTAAAATGTTGTTTGACTAATACCCTCCATTGGTTACTTATAGAATACATCCTTTTTTTCTTTCCGGGCCATAACTTCATTTTTAATGGTACAGCCTTTGCAATTTAATTGCCATCATTCACTAAAAATAAATTTTATATGAGCGAAGTAACCAAAGATCAAATGGAAAAAGTAAAAGACCTGATTGAAGACATAGATATTAATTTTTTCACTACAAAAGAAGCTAATGGTAAATTAAGGGGAAGACCTATGTCTACTGCAAAAGTAGAAGAGGATGGAAGCCTTTGGTTCTTTACAAATGAATATTCCGGAAAAGTTGCGGAAATATCACACAACAATGAAGTTTACCTTACCTATGCGTCACAAGGTTCGAGTAAATACCTGGTAGTACATGGCAATGCTGAACTAAGTGACGATAAAGCAAAAATGGAAGAATTGTGGACTCCTACAATGAAAGTCTGGTTTCCTGATGGCCTGGAAGATCCGAAAATATTGCTGATAAAAGTAACACCAACCGAAGCGGAATATTGGGAAAGTGCAAGTAACAAGATAATGATGGTGTATGGAATGGCAAAGGCTTTACTTACCGGAGAAAAATACGAGGAAGGTAAGCATGGGAAGGTTTCTATGTAAGAAAATAAGCAATCAATAATATAAATGGTGCACTCTATGGTGCACTTTTTTTTTAATTAACAGGCAAATAAAAGCAGCGATACATATATCGCTGCTTGTATAAATTCAGAACCATATTATTTTTTTGCTTTCCCTACTAGCCATAAGATTAAAGCAACAACCACAACGACTATGATAACGCCAACCCAGAGGCCTGCTTTAAATATGCCTGCTATGGCTTCACAACTACTTAATGTAAAGCTTAATGCAAATAAGATGAGAAATAAATTCGTTATTTTTTTTATTGACAGCATGTTGATAGATTTAATACGTAAAAAAATGATTGAACACTAGTTCGTTGTTTAAGTTATCCTCTAAAAGTCAAGTCTTAAGCCAAACTAATTTTTGTATAAAAAACATATAATAATTTCTTTGATGAGTAAATTTTTCTACAAACTCAGTTTCATTCAGCCTTGTTCTTCAAAATTTATTATGATATTTGCCAAATTCCTTTAGCACATGACGATTCTCATCAAGAAGGCAAAAATCATCTCGAAAAGTTCTCCTTTTCATTTACAGGTAAAAGATATTTCCCTCACTGACGGGCAGATTATTTCAATTGAAAACGATATAACTGCTGATCATGACGAGGTGATAGAAACTGAAGACCTGCATGTATCTATAGGATGGATGGATATTTTTGCCAACTTTAATGACCCGGGTTTAGAGCACCGGGAAACGCTGGAGTCCGGGTCTGCTGCGGCTGCAGCTGGTGGGTTTACAGACGTGATGCTGGTACCCGAAACTAATCCTGTTACCAGCACCAAAGCCCAGGTGGAATACCTGGTGAACAAAGGAAAAAATCTACCTGTAAATATATATCCGATTGGATCAGTGTCCCGGAACTCAGAAGGAAAAGAACTGGCAGAAATGTACGATATGGCGGCAAGCGGTGCCATTGCTTTTAGTGATGGAACAAAGTCAGTAAAAGAAGCAGGCATGCTGATAAAAGCATTACAATATAATATCCCGACAAATAAAATTATTCTTCAAATGCCGGCGGCCAATAGCTTTAACGGTCATGGACTGATGAATGAAGGAATAGCTTCTACAAAATTTGGATTGCCCGGAATGCCTGCCATTGCAGAGGAATTGATGATAGCGAGAGATATTGAATTGATCAAATATACCGGAGGGAGATTGCACATTACCGGCATCAGTACTGCAGCCGGAATGAAGCAGGTAATCAAAGCAAAAGAACAAGGTGTGGACATAACCTGCTCCGTAACTGTACAGCATCTGTGGTTTACCGATGAAGACCTGGCCGACTATGACTCCAATTTAAAATTATTACCTCCGCTTAGAACAGGCAAAGACAGGGAGTTTTTGCAAAATGCTTTTTTGGAAGATCAGATAGATTGTATAGCCAGCCATCATTTCCCTTTGCATGAAGATGAAAAGAACTGCGAATTTGAATATGCAAAATTTGGCAACAGCAGCCTGGAGACGGTATTTGCTGCGTTGATCAGTTTAGATTTCCCTTTGCAGAAAATAGTAGAAAAACTTACTATAAATCCACGCAGGATCTTTAATATTGATCAACCGGAAATAAAAGTAGGCGCTGAGGCTTGTCTCACCATATTCTCACCTGAGGCAGATTTTATTTACACAAAAGAAAAAGCAAAATCGATGTCTGTAAATAATGCTTTTATGAATAAAGAAATGAAAGGAAAGGTAATAGCAATCATCAATAAAAACACTTTAGTAACCAACAACTGATATGGCTATTTCCCCATCTACAAAAACAGGACTGGCAGGCAGCGCCCTTATACTTGCCGCAATGGCGCTATTAATTTTCGGCTTACATAAACCAATTACCGGCATTACTCAATTGGTGGTTATCCTGATCTATTGTTTTTTTATTCTCTTCAGCATTTATCGTTTTTCTAAAACACTGGAAAGAAAAGCCGGGTTCAAAGCATTTTTTTCAGAAGGGTTTAAAACATTTATTGTAATGATCCTTACTATAGTCGTGTTTACATTCATCTACTATAAAACCCACCCCGGCATCATGGAAACTGGCATTGCAGATAATAAGCAATTGCTCATTGCTGATGGCAATTATACGCTGACTGAGATAGAAGCTAATAGTGAAAAACTTCGTAGTATATTTATGCCGATGATGCTGTCAGTAACTACGATCCTGCTACTTATTGTAGGTGCAATTATGAGCCTGGTAGGTGCTGTGTCATTCAATAAAAAAAGCTAATAACAACCATGGATATTTCTGTAGTAATACCATTATATAACGAGGAAGAATCTCTCCCGGAGCTTATGGCGTGGATAGAGCGGGTGATGCTGGAAAATAATTATTCCTATGAAGTAATCATGATAGATGACGGTAGCAGCGACAGTTCCTGGGAAGTAATACAATGTCTGCGTGAAAAAAATGACCGGTTAAAAGCCATCAAACTTCAACGGAATTATGGAAAAAGCGCTGCCCTTAATGAAGGCTTTAAAGCAGCACAGGGAGAAGTGATTATAACAATGGATGCAGATATGCAGGACAGTCCTGATGAGATTCCAGGGCTTAGAAATATGATCATACATGATGGTTATGACATCGTGAGCGGCTGGAAAAAAGTGCGGTACGATAATAAATTCAGCAAGAATATCCCTTCTAAATTATTTAATGCTGCCGCAAGAAAAAGTAGTGGTATTAAATTGAATGATTTTAACTGTGGTCTGAAAGCATATAAACAGAAAGTTGTAAAAAGCATAGAAGTCTACGGCGAAATGCACCGCTACATTCCGATCCTGGCCAAGTGGGCTGGATTTAAAAAAATTGGTGAAAAAGTAGTGGAGCACAGGGCACGTAAATATGGGATAACGAAATTTGGCTGGGAACGTTTTGTCAATGGTTTCCTGGATCTTTTCTCCATTATGTTTGTTGGTAAGTTTGGCAAAAGGCCCATGCATTTTTTCGGACTTTGGGGTACAATATTTTTTGCCGCAGGTTTTTTTATCCTGTTTTACCTCACGGTTACCAAGTTCTTTTTCGACCATACCGGCGTTACACAAAGACCGCTGTTTTTTGTAGCACTGACCGCTATGATTGTAGGTAGCCAGTTATTCCTTGCAGGTTTCATCGGCGAACTGATCTCCCGTAATTCTGCTGAAAGAAATATATACCTGATAGAAGACAAGGCCGGCCTGAACGGCTAATCATTTACAAGAAAAAATATTTATGCATATAGTGATACTCGGTCCGGCACATCCTTTACGTGGCGGTGGTATGACTACATTTAATGAGCGGATGGCACGTGCACTCAAAACTGCGGGTCACCAGGTAACTATTTATTCTTTCTCCTTACAATATCCTTCTTTTATTTTCCCTGGTACTTCACAATTTAGTTCTGAACCAGCACCGGAAGACCTGCATATTGTTTCTGCGGTAAATTCTATTTATCCACCTAACTGGCTGAAAGTAGGATCAGGGTTAAAAAAACTGAAACCAGACCTTATCATAGTAAGGTACTGGCTTCCATTAATGGGGCCGGCACTGGGAACCATCCTCAGAAGGGTGAAGAAAAACAAGCACACTAAAGTCATTTGCATTGCAGACAATGTAATACCCCATGAGAAAAGGTTTGGCGACAAAGCCTTCACCAAATATTTTATTCAACCGGTTGATGCATTCATTACCATGAGTAAAAATGTAATGAAGGACCTTAAAACTTTTACCACCAAAAAAGCCATACAGGTACAGCATCCTTTGTACGATAATTTTGGTGCTGCTATCTCTAAGCAGGAAGCAAGGAAGATTTTAGGAATAAATGATGGAACTTTTCTTCCTCTCTTTTTTGGCTTTATCAGGAAATACAAAGGGCTGGATATTTTGCTGGAAGCAATGCCAGTGATAATAAGATCGGTTCCGAAAGTTAAGCTTTTGATTGCAGGCGAGTTTTACGATAAACAAGAAAAATATGAAGAACAGATCAAGGCTTTAGGTATTACTGATCACCTGATCTTACACACTTCTTTCATTACCGATGCTGAAGTGAAAAATTATTTCTGCGCAGCAGATGTAGTGATACAGCCATATCGTGACGCTACGCAGAGTGGCGTCTCTCCCCTTGCCTATCATTTTGAAGTGCCAATGATCGTCACCAATGTAGGTGGCCTACCCGACCTCGTTCCCGATGGGATATCAGGCCTGGTGGCAGAACCAAACCCTTCAGATATTGCTGAAAAGATCATACAATTTTATCAACTGGGCACAAGTCATTTCCTGGAAGGCCTCAGAGAAGAAAAGAAAAAATACAGCTGGGATAAAATGATCTCGGAAATACAAAACCTGTATAACGCTCTCTAATTTTTAGTACGTTCTGCATTGCTTATTTTTACAAAAATTATTACATGAACAGCGTCATCGAAAAACTCATACAGGAATCCATAGATACCAAGATTGCATTACTGGCAGATGAGCAATTGATGCGAAATATTCAACAGGCAATAGACGTGGTAGCAAAAGCTTTTAAAGCCGGAAATAAAGTGTTGTTCTGTGGCAATGGCGGTTCCGCTGCTGATGCACAACACCTCGCAGCAGAATTCAGCGGCCGATTTTATTTAGACCGTGATGCACTTCCTTCTGAAGCACTTCATGTAAATACTTCTTACCTCACTGCTGTAGCCAATGACTATAGTTATGATGTAGTGTATGCCAGGATGGTAAAAGGAATGGGCCATGCAGGTGATGTGCTTATCGGCCTTTCTACTTCGGGCAACAGCACTAACATTGTAAATGCCTTTCATGCAGCTAAAGAAAAAGGCATGGCTACCATCGCTTTTACAGGTGAGTCTGGTGGTGCATTAAAAGACAATTGCGATCTGCTGATCAATATCCCAAGCAATGTCACACCACGCATACAGGAGAGCCACATACTGGTAGGCCACATCATTTGCGAGTTAGTAGAAGCTTCGCATTTTGCTGATCCCAGCTAATTTTTTATATGTATAATCTCTGTGAGTCTTGTGGTATATTTTGGTGAAAGTAGCGCAGCCCTTGCTTTATAATTTTTCTGAAAACCCTGTATTCCAAACCTTACAGTATCTCTGCCAAAATCATTATTTACTTTATCCAAAACCTTCAGTGCTTTTTGATGGTTCTTCATCGGCACAGATGAGAATAAACTCAGTTGCAATTCATCTGCACTTACCAGTCCATTTAATTCTACACCGCATTTCATGTAGTTATATCCATCCCTGTATATAATATCTAATCCCTTTAATGCGTACTTGATCAGCATTGGCGTACTGCATTCAGCCAGGTCCATCTTAATATTTACTGAGCGATAGTATTGCTTATCCTGCAACCTGTGCGGATTAGTATTGATAAACACTTTTATTTCCCTGGCTACAGAATTTTGTTGCCGTAGTTTTAAAGCACAGTTGGCGGCAAAATTACTAACGGCTTCCTGTACTATTTTTTTGTCAGATGTCAGGTTACCAAACGATCGGCCACAGCAGATATTTTTTTTGGGTTCCTGCTTTTCCCAGTCTATACAGGGCAGGCCTTTTAACTCATTTTGCAGGCGCAAACCCACCACGCTCATGGAGGCCCGGACAAAATGTTCCGGTGCCTGCACAAAATCCTTTGCCGTGTGAATATTATTTTTTTTCAGCATCAGCGCATACTGCCGGCCTATCCCCCACACATCTCCCACTTCTGTTGCAGCCAGCATTTCATTTACCCATTCTTCATTTCCTGCCCAATGCACACCAATTTGTTTGTTGTATTTTTTTGCAAATCGATTCGCCATTTTAGCCAAAGCCTTTGTCGGCGCTATGCCCACACAAACAGGAATACCAATATTGTTTTGTATGGTAGTTTTTATACGTACGCCAAGTTCATACAGGTCTGTATGTGGCATCTGGTGCATATCCAGGAAAGCTTCATCTATGCTATACACTTCCATTCTTGTCACAAAATCCGCCAGAGTTTTCATTACCCTATCGCTCATATCTCCATAAAGGGTGTAATTACTGCTAAACATTCTCACTCCAGCTTTTTTTATCTCCGGTGAGAGAAGATGCGGCACAGCACCCATTTCTATACCCAAAGCTTTTGCCTCGTCACTTCGGCTGATGGCACAACCATCGTTATTGCTCAGCACGATCACAGGCTTACCATTCAGCGAAGGATCAAACATGCGTTCACAGCTCACATAAAAATTATTACAATCTACCAATGCGTACATAATATTTTTTTTAAACCATACTCATCCTGATGTCTTTTGTATTGATGACTACATTGATCACCACACCCCATACCATCATTTCCATTTCTTCGGTCACTTCTATCACGGGATATTTCTTTTTTTTATTTGCAGGGATCAACAAACATTTCCCCTTTTCAAATTTTATATATTTTACGGTGTAACCTCCGTCTACAAAAGCCACCACCACATCACCGCTTTTTGCCGTCACACTTCTGTCTATCACCAGTATTGCATTCGGCGGAATGCAGGCGTCTATCATACTATCTCCTTCGCAGTGGGCATAAAAAGTACTTAGCGGATGCGGCGCCAACACTTTGGCCAGGTCTATCCGTTCTTCCATGTAATCCAGTGCAGGAGAAGGAAAACCTGCAGGCACCCTATAATTAATCAAGGGGATATTTGCCTCACTATAAATACTCTTATAAAAAACCATATTTACTAATTTAATTAGCAAATATATTACTAAAAAGATTAGTCTTAATTTAAAACTTACGCATCCTTCCGTAGATCTCACCTGCGGCTAATAGAATTCAATACTTTCATGGTTTCCACCATATTTAATATTGACGGATGAATGGAATCATTTAAAATTGACACCTACTTAAACCACAAAAAGGTGGAAAAAAAATTGCATCCGGGATGACTTCAGATAAAAAATTTATCTTACTATCGGATAGTAAACGGGCCGAAATCATGACGTTCAACCCCGTTCGGGGTTGCAGGAATTACAAAACTATCCGCAGGTTTCACCTGCGGCTAGTTAAATTCAACCCTTTCAGGGTTTCTTACATTTCAATATTTTCGAATTAATTTAAATATTTAGAATTGACTACTGCTCATAACCGCAAAGCGGTTGAACAAAAATAGCTCCGGGTGAAACCCGGGGTAGGCAGTTTGTTTTCCTACAACCCCGAAGGTGTTGAATATTCATTTCCTTATTTTTCCAGCCAACCAGGAATATCAGGAATAAAATTACTTAGCAATAATTGAAAATTTTTACACCCTGAGATTTTTTGATATTGAATAGCCAATATTAGTAAATGGTCATTTTTTATATAATCAGGTAAGTGTTTTCAAATTAATCAGCTTTGTTCCGTTAAACATTATCAATTCTATTTCTGCCACTCCGTAATGAGGAGATTAGTATAAGCAGAACAGCCAAATACATAATGGCATTAATTTAAAGAAGCATCCGGGAGTCTTCCGGATTTATTTTTATTATCTTTAAAACTAAAAACCAAATGAAACTTTCTGCAGTTTTATACTTTTTATTTATTGGTTTTGCTACTCAGGCACAAACAAAAGAAATTGCCTTTAAAAGCCATAGTGGAAATATGAAAAACTATTCCATAAGCCTTGGCCATAATATATTCAGCGACGGATCAAATTTTGGTCTTCCTTCTCATAGAAACTATACCAAGCTGGATAGTGTAATTTATATTTCTGCGGTAAGAACTGTAATTGTTGAAAGCATTTATTCATCAGATTGGATGCACCCAATAGATTCGGCTACATTTTCTTACTTCCGGAGAGATACCGTAAAAAATCATCCGCTCTATGCACAAAAACATTCTCTGGACAGTATAAAGAAAGTATTGGAAAACAACCGGACTTTTTCCAACAAAATAGAAGAAGTTGTTTTTGTAGGATACGATAACAAGAAACCTAAAATCAAAAAACCTGCTGAAAACAAAATAAAGGAAACCGCTACAGAAAAGAAAGAGCAAAATATTTTACCTGTGATTTCCAATGAAAACAACAATACCGGGAACCCAACTACTCCTACAGAATATAAGAACTGGTTCATTGCCTGCATAGCCTTGTTCGTATTGGCTTTCAGCTATATTTCCTGGAGGTTGCACCAGCATAGTTTCCTAAAAGCCTGACCTTGCAAATATCATCCAAGAATAATTTTATAGCAAACAGCCTGGCATTTTTCGTGCTGCTCTGCGTTGTATTTATTCCTTTTCCGTTTTACATTTCACGGTTACAGCTAAGCATCACAGATACGGTATTTGGCAAACTGATCTCCTTCATTGCTTCAGGTATCTTCGACTTAAAATTGGCTGATACAAAAGTATATTCGGATTCGCTTTCCATGTATATACTCGTTGGCCTGCTGCTTTTATTTTCTTTTCTATTTGCATTAATTGTAGCCCTGATTCCAAAAGCAAAAAGACATCAGCAGTTAGTTACGAGGCTTGCTAATAATATAGCCGTCTACTACCTGGTATTGCAATTAATGAAATATGGTGCTGACAAAATATTTAAAAACCAGTTCTACCTTCCCGAACCAAATATTTTATATACCAGGCTTGGTTATATACACAAAGACCTGCTTTACTGGAGTGCCATTGGTTCTTCCCACTTCTATACAGTTTTCCTGGGCATTGTAGAGCTGACCGCAGCACTGCTACTTATCTTTAAAAAAACAAGAGGCCCTGGCTTATTCATTAGCATCGGCATCTTCACCAATGTACTTGCTGTAAACCTTGGCTTTAATATTTCAGTAAAACTCTTTTCTTCCTTCCTATTGTTCCTGGGCATTTATTTGTTTATTCCATATGCAAAAAAACTTATTGCAATTTATACAGGAAAGATTATTTCCAATATTCAAGTTGAAACCATTCAGCAACCCAAACCCTTCACATATTTTTTATTGAAAGGGCTCCTGCTCGGGATTATCTTTTTTGACGTCTTTTTTCCTTTTGTTCAATCGGGAACTTTGAATGCTGATGAGAAAGCAAAAATTGCTTTGCACGGTGCTTATGAAGTAATTGATATGAAATCATCAGTCCCGCTGAATGGGATAAAAGATGAGCCATATGAAAAATTACCTTTCTCCAGGTTCTACATTCATAAGGACGGATATTTCATCATCGAAAGAGAGAAAGGGGAAATGCTTGTTTTTAAATTACGATTCAACAGAAAGGATAGTACGATAAGCGTGACTGACTATTATTTCCACACGACTTTCTTCTCATACACTTATTCATCCAAAGATTCTATTTTAATATTGCGGAGCATCAAAGACATTGTTCATAATTCCATCAGGGCAAAAGCAATAAACTGGAAAGCCTTACCACTGCTTCAAAAAGAATTCCGCTGGACGACCGACGAAGGCAAGCTCAGGTAAATACATTTAATCAAAAAATGAAAAACACAGGAATAAAATTATTGATCAGGTGTACGATGGTGACTGCTATTTTCTTTATAAACAGCAGCTATATTTTTACACTAAAAAAAGAGATCACACTCTGCAGCTGGAACCTGAAGGACTTTGGTAAAACTGCCTCTGCAGAAAAGATCGCCTTCATTGCAAACGTTGTAAAAGAGTACGACATCGTTGCTCTGCAGGAAATTGTAGCCATTGATCCCGGTGGAGCGCAGGCTGTAGCCAAACTTGCCGCAGCATTGAATATTACAGGCAGCAAATGGGATTACAGCATCAGCAATCCAACGTTCAGCAGTTCCTACAAAACCGAGCGGTATGCTTTTCTTTGGAAGACAGCTTCAGTACAAAAAAAAGGAATGTCCTGGCTCGAAGAAAAATATAAATTGGAAATAGACAGGGAACCATATTATCAGGATTTTGTTTTTGCTGGCAAGGAATTTACAATCGTAAATTTTCATGCAATCACCAAAACCAAACAACCGGAAACAGAAATAAAATATTTTAAATTTCTACCCGAACAGTACGCCGGCAAGACCTTGATCTTTGCAGGTGATTTTAATGTACCTGAAACGCACACCGTTTTTAATCCTTTAAAAAAAATGGGCTGGTTACCGGCATTACACAATCAAAAAACGACACTGAAAAAAGAATGCATAGCCGATGATTGCCTGGCTTCTGTATTTGATAATATTTTTTATCCTTCAGGTTTTGTTACAATGTCTGAATCTGGCATTATCCCATTTTATCTATCACTACCTGACCTTACTGAAGCAAATATAATATCTGATCATTTACCTATATATATGAGGTTTTCCTTAATCAAATAGTATTTACAAATCAACAGGGCAAATAAGATTAAAATCCATTGATTTATACAGCTATATCAATAGAAATCATTATTATTGATTGAAACTTTTTTACCAACATTTTGTAATTCAAATATGGCTAAATTATTCACATTAAAACATATCAAAGGAGATGCCCTTGGTGGTATCACAGCAGGTATAGTTGCTCTACCCCTGGCGCTTGCTTTTGGTGTAAGTTCTGGCCTCGGGCCTAGTGCAGGTTTGTACGGTGCTATTTTTCTCAGTTTTTTTGGTTCGTTATTTGGCGGCACTAATACACAGATCTCTGGCCCTACAGCTCCAATGACTGCTGTAAGTATGGTTGTTATTGCCGGTATCATTGCACTTAATGAGGGTGATGTGGCACGTGCGCTCCCTGTGATACTATCTGTATTTTTGCTTGCCGGAATAATACAGATATTACTCGGTGTTTCAGGTTTTGGAAGATACATTAAGTATATCCCTTATCCGGTTGTATCAGGATTTATGACAGCAATAGGTGTCATCATTATTATTACACAGCTCATTCCTATGTTAGGTTATTATCCTAAAAATGATGAAGTCTATGTATCTAAATTTGAAGCCAAGGCAGAGGCAAAAATATTTGAGAATATTTTAAGAGATGAAGCGGGAAAAGAAAATTTTGTTCTCCAGGATTTTGTAGAAACGGTAAAAAAAGCTGAGCAGATAACTCCTGCACAAATTTTTAGAGAGTCCCAAATCCTTGCTGCAAAAAAATCCGGAGGGGTCATTGGTTCACTTTCTATTTTACCTACTGCTGTTAAAAATATCAACTGGCTTGAATTTATCCTTGCCATTGGAACTATAATAATCATATATGGTTTCAAACGAATAACTAAAGCTGTACCGAGTACGCTTATAGCATTACTGGTCATGTCTGGTATTGCCTATGGATTTAGCCTGGACTACATACCCATAGAATCAATCCCTTCCGGCCTTCCCATGCCTATACTGGAAATTTTTTCAAATTTTAGTCTCAGCAGTATTACACCCTTTATTTTTACAGCTATCACATTATCCTTGTTAGGATCCATAGATTCTTTACTTACGAGTGTGGTGGCAGATAATATGACCAAGACCAAACACAACCCAAATAAGGAATTGGTTGGTCAGGGAATTGGCAATAGCCTTGCAGCAATTTTTGGTGGTTTACCAGGAGCAGGTGCTACGATCAGAACGGTGGTGAACATTGACAGTGGCGGTAAAACACGCCTTTCCGGAATGATAGCTGGTTTACTGATCCTGGTTATTTTATTAGGAATTGCACCAGTTGCTTCCAAGATCCCTGCTGCTGTTTTAGCTGGTATTTTATTTACCGTTGGTGTTGGTGTTATGGATTATAGAGGTCTCCGTGCGGCACGATTTATGCCAATTTCAGAAGTAGTGATCATGGTGGTGGTTCTGCTTTTATCTACTTTCTGGAACCTGGTTTATGCTGTAGGTATCGGTCTTGTGATCGCTTCTCTCATGTTCATGAAAAAGATTGGTGACATTACTGCAGAAAATTCAGAGGTTATGGCATTATCACGAGGGGACTACAGCGATGAGCAGGATTTTCCTGAAAATCTAAAAGAGGAAGTTATCATCAAACACATACAAGGGCCTTTGTTCTTTGGTTATACATCTGACTTTCAGCAACTCGCCGGGACCATACCCGACACTGCAAACACAGTCATACTCCGCATGAGCCGTATGCCCTACATAGATCAGTCTGGTGTGTATGCGCTTGAAGATGTTTTGCGTTCTATGAAGAAATCCGGCATACGAATCTTAGTTAGCGGACTTAGAGATCAACCCTCTCAAATGTTACACAAACTCAACATTATTCCCGGAATGGTGGAAGAGGAATATATATTCGATTCTTTCCAGGAGTGCCTGAAGTGGGTGAAAGAGAATGTGAAGGATACAGTGTAGCAAGAACTGAGTATTTAGTACTTAGATGGTTGAAGACGATAGACCTGTAGACGAAAGACCTGTAGACTAAAAACTACCAAATAGAATAAATTCTTTTTGACGAAATAAGATTAATGCCTGAGGTTTTGTTATTATCATTACCTCGGGCATTTTCTAATACATCAAATGTTTCCAGGCTCTGCAGAAAACCTGTGCTGGAGTTAAGAAATGAAAAACTCTGAACCAGAATCTTTAAGCCAGATCATGCGACTCATATTTTTACCATATCACTTATAACCGTTATCATTTCTGGCTAACCAAATAAGAAATCACAGACTGATAGTTTTAGGGT
>JBBQYS010000044.1:0-23986 GCA_038208485.1 Chitinophagales bacterium | reverse complement strand
AGCCTGATACCTGCCAGTACATTAAATCCCCTGCTATTGTACCCAAGCACTTCCTGGTAAGCAGCATCAGTAATATTACGGAGATCAGCAAATATTTTCAAGTTTGCAACCGGTAAATACTGCGCATGTACGTTCCAGATATTATAAGCCGGCATTTCCCTGGGGGCTAAAGCAAATACTGCCTCAAACCTTCTGCCTATGGATTGTGTGGAAAGTTGCACGGCAATTTTTTTCGTGATATCTATACCAAGCTGCAGGTTGATGGTTTGAGTTGGCCTGCGGTAAAGATTCGTGAAGCTGGTATCCATACCATTTACTTTTGTTTGCAGTTTTCCATCAAGGTTTGTATAATTGGCAACAAGGGTAACATTATTAAAGGTATACTTGGTTTCCAATTCTAATCCCTGTGCAATTTGCTTATCTGCATTTACATAATAGCTTTCAAAGTTTGGCGCACCACTGCTAAAGAAAATAATATTGTCTTTAATTTTTCTGTAAAAATATACAGCCCTTACCATCAGGTTCTCTTTTTCATAAGCTGCCCCACCTTCCAGGCTGGTAGAATGCTCAGGTTTTAATTCAGTAGTCGGATTTCTGTATTCTGAGTATACCTGGTAAAGAGATGGTGTTTTGAAACCGGTGCTGAGGTTAGAAAATATTTTGACTTGTTTATTGATATTATAAGATGGATTGATAGAGTAGGTAAATACATTACCGTATTTATTAAAATTATTATAGCGACCCCCAAGCTCCAGGTTAAACCCAGAGAAGTCTTTAAAAATCAAACTACCATAAGCACCAAGCTGCTGCACATTACTGCTGTCGCTGCTGAGTGAAGTAGCAAACGGACCAAAAGAACTTTTGGAGAAATAATCCTGGTCAGTATTCTGACTACGATAATCTACACCGGCAATTAAATCAATTTTTTGGGTAGCAGCAATCCTGGTTGACAATTCAGCAAAATGACCTTTGCCTTTATAGTTCCCCGTGCTGTAAAAAGAAAATCCACCACGGCTCAGTGAATCATCCAGGTAATTTCTCTCTGTTGTATTATACAAATAATTCAGTTGAAATGACAGGGATGCTTTGGTATATTTAGCTCCTATCCCAAGTTGTGTGTTTTTGTTTTTCACTGAGTAATCGGCATCGTCTTTAAAAGCCGCTGCATCTACATCAATATTGTATTTATTATATCCTGCCTGGGCAAAAACGCTGAATGCATCACTTATTTTTTGAGAGATATTTGCACGAAAATCCTGCCTGTCAAAACCATCTCTATCAAATGTTCCGGAATTGTCTCTATCGTTCGCCGCTGAAAATCCTTTGCTGTTCTCAAAACCATATTGCAGGTTATAACTGGTTTTATCTACAGTACCATTTATCCCGGCTTCTGATTTAAAAGTATCATAAGTGCCTCCAGCCAGCAGTAAATTTGCACCCAGTTTTTTTGCGCCTCCTTTTTTGGTAATGATATTTATTACACCAGCAATTGCATCACTTCCATATAGTGTGCTTTGGCTTCCTTTCAGGATTTCTATTTTCTCAATATTTTCCAGCGGAATAAAATTTATATCAAAAGCACCACTAATTCCGGAGACATCATAGACCGGAACTCCATCTATAAGAATGAGCGTTTTTCCAGCAGCCGCACCACGGGTGTAAATGTCCTGGTTGGTACCACGCACACCATTTACGCCGTTTACAATAATCCCTGTCTGCATATTCAGCACATCACTGAGGCTACGCCCGGTATTTTTTTGCAGTTCTTCCTGCGAGATCACTGTGATTACCTTTCCGGTTTGCGATTGTTTTAATGGATATTTTGTGGCTGTGACCACCACTTCATCCAAAACGCTTGTACTGTCTTGCTGTGCATACAGCGTGCTGCTACTGATCAGAGCAGCCATCAGAAAAATTTTACATTTCATTTTTAGTAAATTTTTTTGTGACTGCTTTCAAGATAAGATTGTAGAAATATAAATGCAAATCTGCTTTTACATCCCTAGCCTTTCACCCGAAAGCTAAAATAATGTTTAGTGCTAAAACGGGCAGGTCTTCTGGCTCAGTCCAACTTTTATATGCCTTCCCATCCGACGAAGACGGACAGTGGCGGAGAGATATAAAAGCATTTTTGGACTTTACAGCTACGGGGATAGCGCCGGAATTACACCGGCTTCCCTTTTCATTCCGCAGGGCGGAAACCAATTTTGCGGGGCAAAGATAGGGGAAGCAAATGTCAATTGTCAGTTTTGAATTGTCCATTAGGTCAATCCCTAACAATGAATTCTGTTTTATAAGACATCAATAAAAAACCACCGCGGTTTGCGGTGGTTTAATAAAATTATTAGATGAATTATTTATTCATGGTCATTGCGGCACTCGCCAGAAATTTTATGAAAAATATCATGTGCATCAGAGATCATGTTATACAGCTCTTTATCTTCTGTGTTGTTCTTTACAGCAGTTTGAATATCACTGATTTTCATAACCAGTCTTTGTAACTCTTCCTTAGTTTCCTTCACTTTGAAAGTAGCAGGTATTGGAGCTGCTGACCAAACTTTTGCAGCATGATACATGCTATCAACCTTCGTTTTTAGCGGCGTAAAATTTCCTTCCTCAGCAGGATGAAATGTTGCTGCCATGTAATTGTGGAAATTCTTCATTGGCTCCCATGACTGTGCAAAACTGCAGGCAGGAATAATAGCAAAGGCAACGAATGCAAAGAGGGTAATTAATTTTTTCATTTTTTGTGTTTTTGTTTTTGTCAATATAATAACCGGAGGCCGGTTGTTTTCTGGTATAAAAGAGTTGCAAATATAACTTAATGAATTATGAAAATATGTGAAAAATTGCACAATGAATCATTTCAAAAAGGTTTTTTCCAAGTACTATACTTAAACTCCTGACCGGGTATGATGTTTCAACCAACTATCTTTACATAAGAACAAAACAGAAGATAACAAATGGGGAATCCCAACTTAAATACGGATCCGGACAATCTTATTCCTGCCGATAAAGAATTCGAAAATACCATAAGACCCTCTGCTATTGCACAATTTAGCGGACAGCCACAGATCATTGAAAATGTCAGCATCTTTATAAAAGCAGCCAGGCAAAGAGGAGAAGCATTGGATCATATCTTATTTCACGGACCACCGGGTTTGGGTAAAACTACCCTGAGCCGAATTATCGCCAATGAAATGGGCGTGAATATCAAAGAAACCAGCGGCCCTGTGATAGAAAAACCCGGTGACCTTGCAGGACTGCTGACCAATCTCGAAAAAAATGATGTGCTGTTTATAGATGAGATTCATAGGCTAAGCACTGTTGTAGAGGAATACCTCTACGCTGCCATGGAGGATTACAGGATAGACATTATGATAGACAGTGGACCAAGTGCAAGGACGGTACAGCTTTCTTTAAACCCTTTTACGCTTGTTGGGGCTACCACAAGAAGTGGATTACTTACCGCCCCTCTACTTTCCCGTTTTGGCATCAAAAGCCGGCTGGAATATTACGATAAAGAAACACTCACACACATCATAAACAGGAGTGCTGGCATTCTGCATACAAAAATAACCAGTGATGCAGCAGCCGAAATTGCCGGAAGAAGCCGTGGTACACCGAGGATTGCCAATGGATTATTGAGGAGAGTAAGAGATTTTGCGCAGGTTATTGGTAATGGTGTGATTGATATGGCAATTACAGAACATTCCTTGAAGGCATTGAACGTAGATAAATACGGGCTGGATGACATGGACAACCGTATCCTCAGTACGATCATTGATAAATTTAAAGGAGGTCCTGTAGGCCTGACTACGATTGCTACCGCAGTATCAGAAGAACCGGGCACATTAGAAGAAGTATATGAACCATTCCTGATCAAAGAAGGATTTATCGTAAGGACTGCTAGGGGCAGAGAGGTTACGGAAAAAGCTTATAAGCACCTGAACAGATCCTACAGGGGTACAACTAATCAAAATAGTCTTTGGGAAGCAATATAAAAAACCCGGAAATTTCTTTCCGGGCTCTTTAATTATTTTTTGGAGCAAGGTTACTCCTGCACCACCAGGCGGAAACCATTTCCGTGAATATTTACAATTTCTATATCATTGTCTTCTTTAAGGTATTTTCTAAGTTTGGCAATGTACACATCCATACTTCTACCGTTAAAATAAGTATCACTTCCCCAAATGCGTTTGAGTGCAGCTTCTCTTGGCAGCAGGTCATTTTTATACTCTGCAAGCATTTTCAGCAATTCGTTTTCTTTTGGAGAAAGCGTTTGAGTTTTACCATTTACGGTTAGTTCCCTTAGTCTTGGGTTGAAATGGAAGCTGCCCAGGTCGTACTGTGCATTTACTTCTTCCCTGTGCAGTTCTTCGTTTCGTTTCAGTATTGCTTTTATTTTATGAAGCAATACTTCACTATCAAAAGGTTTGGTGATATAATCATCCGCACCAAGCTTGTAGCCCTGAATAATATCATCCTTCATTGTTTTTGCACTAAGGAAAAATAAAGGTACATCAGGGTTAATATCACGAATTTCTTCTGCTACTGTAAATCCATCCATGTTTGGCATCATCACATCCAGCAGACAAATGTCAAATTTTTCTCTTTGAAAAGCAGCCAGTCCCAGCCGGCCATCTCTTTCTAATATCACTTCGTAGTCGTTTAATTCCAGGTAGTTTTTAAGCACCATACCCAGGTTGGTATCGTCTTCGCAGAGTAAAATTTTAGGTTTAGTTGCATCCATAATTTAATAATTTATTTACAAAATACTGGTTTCATTTGTCATCAAGCTAATATAGTGCCTAAATTTTACATATTCAATACAATTATTTCAATGGCATAAATGAATTACCCCAATATGTTCATTTGAAAAACCCTTGATACAGCCCCGTAATTCCCTCAATACTTCTTATAAAATATTCATCATATTTGGATGAGAATATAATTAAAATAGAGTAAGTTTACTTTTGGATCCAAAAGATTTGAACTGCCATTCTTTTTTCTTCGCTCTACCTTTTGGAAAATCTAATAAGAAAACCACCTACCTCACTCCTTACAGAAAAGTAAAAACAGGCTACAATGCTGAAAGGTGATTGATGTGTGGTGTGGTTAATAAATTTGGTTTTTTTTAAAATATAAAATCGACTTCCCATGGGCGGACAAAAAACTATTTCCCGGAGATCATTTTTTACGGGTTTAAAACAAAAAAAAACTGAAAAGGTTTTTCTCCCCGGAGAAGATGATCCACTGTTTGATCGGTATGCCCGAAAAACCTTAAGTCCCCGTGTATTCCACACTACCGAGATCCCGGCAGAATTTTTCAGGCAAGGGCAAATTGATAACCGGGTTGGCAATGTAACCAGTGGTTTAACCCCTTACACGGGCTCCTGGACAACCTGGGAAAAACTTCACCTGCTGCGCCGAACAGGATATAACCTTAAGAAATCTGACGTAGATAGTTTGAATGGTTTGTCTGTATCACAAGCAGTAGATATGATCATGACTATAGATCCTGCAGCACCTGCTCCTCCTGTAAATTGGTACAATAATGTGTTTGCTGATGAAAATAATATTCCGTACGGTGCAGATTGGACCACCAATTTTTTTCCGACTGGTGCCGTAGGACAAACCACCAACAGCAACCGCCAGGAAGCAGTGAGAAGATGGCTTTTTGGTTTGTCGGCTACTAGTAATGTAACCATCAAAGAAAAAATGACCTGGTTCTGGTATCATTTTATTCCGATTGATTTTGGTGACATAACTCAGTCTTCCAATGCATTCATCAATACCAATAGTGCAAGATTCCTGTACCAATATTTTTACAGGCTAAGGGGAGCTGCCACCGGAAATTTCAAAACGCTCATCCGGAACATCAGTACAGAACCAGCTATGATGTTTTACCTCAACAATAATAAGAATACCAACACTGCTCCGGATGAGAACTTTGCCAGGGAATTAATGGAGTTATTTACAATAGGTAAAGATGAGACCATTACTTACACGCAGAATGATGTGCTGGAAGCCGCAAAAGCACTTACAGGTTGGAGGGTAAATGGTATAAATACCGCTACTGCAAATGTCAGCTTTGATAATTCCAAGCATACCCAGGGCAATAAAACCTTTTCTTCTTTTTTTAATAACCAGGTCATCCCTAATACCGGGGCTACGGAGTTAGATGCACTCATCAATATGATATTTTCAAAATCTGAAGTTGTGTCTAAATATATCTGCAGAAGGCTTTACAGGTTCTTTATTTATTATGACATAGATGCAAATATTGAAGCTAATGTGATCACCCCACTGGCTCAAACTTTAGTAGCGTCGAATTGGGAAATATTGCCTGTGTTGAAACAGCTATTTAAAAGTGAACATTTCTTTGATATAGCTAACCGGGGAGTGGTGATAAAATCACCTTTCGATATCGCTATCGGAACACTTCGCAGTTTTGATTTAAACCTTGTGGTGTCAAACCCCACAAATTTTGAAGCACAATATAAAGTGTGGAACTACTTCAACAGTAGTATCTGCTCTCCAATGGATCAAAAAATGGGAAGTATCCCAACTGTATCGGGCTGGGCCGCCTATTACCAAACACCTGCCTTTCATGAATACTGGATCAATTCCAATACGATACAAAAAAGATTCAAGTTTCTAAATGATTTTACCAATGGCATAACCCTGACTTACAATGGACTTTCCACTCCTGTAAAGGCAGATCCAATTGCTTTTGCCCAGCAGTTCAACAATGGTGACATACAAGATCCTGATCTTTTGGTGGCTCTTTGCATTCAGTATTTATTGCCGGTAAACATTAGTGCTGCTCAACAGTTGATCATCAAGAACCAAACACTGCTTAGCGGACAAACAACGAATAGTTACTGGACCACTGCCTGGAATAATTACACGGGTAACCCAACCAACAGCAGTTTTAAAACTATTGTAACCTCCCGTTTAAAATCATTATTGGTTTCTATACTGCAACTGGCAGAATACCAATTAATGTAATCCAATTTCCAGAATCAGTTAGGCCAACTTCAAAAAAATAAACAAATGAAAAGAAGTACATTTTTAAAATCGACTTCGCTGGCAGCAGCTCCGCTGTTGCTCAACGGTATAAATGTATATGCAAATCCGAGTACCGGGAATGCTTTTTTTGATTACCTGGCTCAAACAACTTATGGTTGTGGGCGAATACTTGTCATCATACAAATGAATGGTGGTAATGATGGACTAAATACCATTGTTCCCAGGGATCAGTATGCAAAACTTGCTGCTGCCCGGCCAGTGATCGTATTGCCGGAAGCCAGTATTCTTCCACTCAATGGAACCACTGCTACAGGTATGCATCCGGCAATGAGTGAGATGAGGAGCTTGTATGATAATGGGAAAATGGTGATCGTGCAGGGTGTAAGTTATCCAAATCCAAATTTCAGTCATTTCAGGGCAACCGATATCTGGTTTTCTGCTTCAGACAGCAATGTGACGCTGGATACAGGATGGATTGGCCGAACACTCGATACAAATTATCCCAATTTTCCCGGTGATTATCCGAATACGGAAATGCCGGATCCGGTTGCTGTACAAATAGGTTCTACCCTTCCGTTTTCTCTACAAGGCCCTACTGTGAATATGGGCTATAATGTAAGTGACCCTAATGCGCTTTTAAATGTACTGAACGCCACTACAGACCCGGCTCCAGACAATGATTATGGGCGTGAGCTGACTTTTCTCCGCTTGATGAAAGACCAAAGCAACGCTTATAAAAACAGTTTGCAAAATGCTTACAATAGCCAATTGACATTATCCACTGTTTACCCGACAGGAAATTCACTGGCAGACCAATTAAAAATAGTGGCCCGTCTCATTGGTGGTGGACTGAAAACACCAGTATATATTGTAAATCATCCAAACACACACGATACCCATAATGACCAGGTTGTGGCCGGCAATACTGCTACCGGTTATCATGCGAATGTGCTTTCATTATTATCAAAAGCTATAGGTGCGTTCCAGGATGACATTGGCCTGATGGGCAAGGCTGATAAAGTGACCGGAATGACTTACAGTGAGTTTGGCAGGCGCATCATCAACAATGCCAGCAAAGGAACTGACCATGGAGTAGCAGCTCCCGTTATCTTTTTTGGCGCAGCGCTCAATGCAGGTATCATAGGAACTTCGGCTAACATACCAACAAATGCCGGGGTGAATGACCAGGTACCCATGCAATATGATTTCCGACAACTTTATGCAACCGTAATGCGGGACTGGCTTTGCCTCTCGCCGGCAGAGTCCCAGGCGGTACTTGGAAGCAATTTTACGACACTTCCTATTTTTAATCAGTCAATTTTGCCGCTTCAGTCTATTGTGCTTACCGGACAATATTATGGTGGAAAAACCTCGCTTCATTTCGAGGTGCAAAACAATAATCAGTTTGGTTCTTTTGTGGTAGAATATAGTACTGATGAAGTTACATTTACAGAAATAAGAACAATCAACAGGGACAGCCTGAATACTACTGAATCGTATAATTATTTTCACGAAATAAATGCTACCAAACTTTATTACCGGATCAAAGGAAAATTCTTAACTGGTGAAATATTGTATTCGAATACAATTCTTTTGCGGAGGAGTGAGAAAAAACAACTGATCAGTGTATATCCTAATCCCGTGGCAAATAACAGGATCAATATCCGGTTCTATGAATTACCTACAGGAATGGCAGATGTAACTATTTATGACGTAGCAGGCTCCAGGTTATACTATAACAGGCTAAATGCAAACTCCGGAATCATCAGCTTTACAGCGACTGCTTCATTTACCCACGGAACCCATTATATTCTTGAAGTAAGGTATGACCAGGTAGTAGCCAGGGAACAGATCATATTTCAATAAATTTATTAAGCGTACCGAAATACAGGAAATGCTTTAGAGGTATTTACAAAAAAGAATTCACTGCCCGTTGAAAGGCTTCCGGCTCCTGTATATGCGGAATATGTCCAACTCCTTTAAGTTCTACCAGCCTCGCCCCCGGAATTTTTTGTTGGGTGAGTTTACCTAAAGATGGATACTGGCCATACTTGTTTTTTTCTGCTTCATTCAATAATCCTTTTCCTACAATGGTCCTGTCTTCCTGCCCAATGATGAGCAAGGTGGGCATTTTCAATAAGGAAAATTCATATACAACAGGCTGCTCTAAAATTACCTGGTATGTCAGTGCATTTGTCCTGGCAATGCTGTCAAAATGTGGGGATAACAGGTCTGCTGCCTGTGCCTTTGCATACTGTTCATAATCGGGTTTCCACACCGGGTAATATGATTTTTGGTAATTGAGGTACGACTCATAGGTAGCTTTCATTTCGTTGGCTAATAGCTCATCGAAACTTCTATAGGGAACAAAAGTTTTATAATCTTCCAGGCCTATCGGATTTTCTAAAATGAGGTTGGTTGTAAAACCGGGATACATCAGTGCAAACCTCGTAGCCAACATTCCTCCCATAGAATGGCCAAGGATAACTGTATTTTTCACCTTGAGGCTATGCAGTAAAGCTTTGGTATTAGATGCCAGCAACTGAAAACTATATTGCAGATATGGGTGATCAGACCTTCCCCATCCCGGCTGATCCGGAACGATAACCCTGTAACCCTTGCTGACAAAGAAAGGAATGACATCTGTCCAATAATATCCATTAAAGTTCTTACCATGAAATAACACAATTGTATTATCCGTCTTCATTGCAGGGCTTACATCCATATAAGCCATTTTGACCTCGTTTCCCTGTAAAGTGGAATTGTAGTAATTTATAGGATATGGATATTGAACCTACGCTTTTACCGTAAAAAAATAAATAGCAGTAGAATAGAAATACATGATGTTTTCATGGGTGGAAAAGAGAAAATATTATGCCAGTAAGGTTGAAGAAATAAAAAATCCGGCACCAAATGGTGCCGGATTATAACGAATATTATTAAAAAGACATTTATGGAAATTGTCTGAAAGAACTTAAGCCCAAACTGAACCCCGGAATACCACCAGCTGTATAAACCGTAAATATTCCTTTATTTACAACAGAAACTAGTGTTGTTGTAGCAAGCACGGTTTGTGTACCTGCAGTTTTTAGTTTTACTGTATAATTGCCCGCCGGTATTTCCATGTATGCAGAAAGTGCAGCAGTATTTGGAGTGGTGCCCACGTAAGTCTGATTTGTAATGGTTACACTGTCCGGCGTTGCTGTATTTGAGGTACGGAGGAAAGTTACATCTAAAGGGGTAATAGAACGCCCCAGTGGAAGAAACCTTACTTTGATCTTGCCGGCAGTCGGAGTAGTCAGGTTGTCTGTCAACCTAAAAGTCTTCAATGGCCCGGTGCCATTGGCAGACGTATCATAATTTACGATTGTGGATGATGTATTTGTTTCAAAATTCTCCGCAGGGAAGGTCGCATAGGTAATGAAAGTACCAGGCACAAGTAAGTTTGGTGTTCTGAGTACAATATTCCTGCTACCCGGCCTTACGTTCAGCGGAAGGGAAGCAGAACGATAAGCTACACCAGTTCCTGTTTGGTCAATCGTATCAATAAGAACATTTATTGAAGGTGTTCTTGGAGAAGCATTCAAAAATGTGACAGCAGCAAAATCATTAGAATATACATTTTCCTTACCACAGCTGGAAAATAAAACTGCCGCAATCATTATATAAAAGAAAAGTTTCATTATTTATTGTTTAAATTTTAGGAATTAATATTAATACCCAGGATTCTGCTGAATATTTGGATTTGCCAGTTTCTCCTGGTTAGGAATTGGAAGAATATAATTTAGGTCAGTAGGGAGAAGTGTTTGACTTGTAACAACACCTCCGATATCTGCCACATCTCTTACGATTGGCAAATTCCTTCTTTTCAGGTCATAATAGCGCTGTCCTTCGTAAGGAAATTCTTTGTAACGCTCCAATAGTATTGCATCTATCAATGCCTGTTTTGTGGTAATTGGAACATGAACATATCCTGTGATCCTGTTAGACCTCAATAATGCAAGATCTGCATTTGCTTCTGTGATCAAATCTAATTCAGCTCTTGCTTCAGCTCTTGACAGTACCATTTCAGATGTTCTCATCATTTTAATATCATAGATGAAATTTTCTCCAGCCGGTGGTACCACACCATATTTAGCAATAAGGTCTCTTGGCGTAGTTCTAAAGAAAGTAGTAAATCTAATATCAGTTGCCGGATTATAAGTATTAAGCAGTTTCTTAGCTGGTGCTGCTTGCTGAGCGCCGTTAGCATCCTGGAAAAGGGAACCAATGTTAACACCGGAATTTGCGGCAGTAACATTTAATTTCCAAATTACTTCGGTAGACTGATTTGGAGCGAGTGATCTTGTAGTCCACAATGCAGGATATCCTGCTATATTGGTTAGTGGCTGTAGTGGAATGATTTCAGAGGCTCTTGCCACAACATTTGCCCAATCCCTGGTATGTACTGCCGAACGAACCTGACCGCCAATTACAGCATTTCTTGTAATCCTGCCAATATCAGTAAAAGACGTTGGTATCAAAGTACGTGCAGTAGCAAGGTCTGCATTTATTGAACTGATCACTTCTGCTTGTGTATTCCTGGAAGGACGATATGATGCCGGATTTTTTACATAGCTTGTTTGTAAAACAACCCCTAAAGCTGCAGGAGTATATTGTGCGGTAGCGCTAAAATATTTCAACAGCTCCAGGTGAGCCATAGCACGCAGCGCCAATAATTCACCACGGAATTGATCTTTTAAAGCAATATCAGCAGGTGCTGTAACAACAACATTTGGCATAAATTCCAATGCCCTGTTTGCCCTGTCTATCACTATATACATATTTGTCCAAACACCGCCGGTTTCGCCATCTCTCCAATCTTGTGAATCAGAAACAAACTGCCAGTTAAACAAAGCATTTCCTACGTTCCTGTACTCTGTACCTGTTCCCAACCTTATTTCATCAGAAATAAAAGCAGAAATGTATACTGATCTACGAGCCTGCCAGGTACCGTAAACACCGTTTACAGCTGCTGTCAGATCCGCGATGGTTGTAATTGCTTTCTCAGCAGGAATTTGATCTATTGGATTCACATCCACCAGCTCTTTCTCGCATCCTGCCATTACAAAAGAGAATGCGAGTAAAATGATAGTATTATATAAGAATTTCATAATTAAAATTTGTAATTAATTTAAAAGTTGATATCAAGACCGATCGTGTATGTTCTTGGGTTTGGAAATTCGTAGTTAGCAATGTTATTGCTCTCTTCCGGATCAAATCCTGCCCATTTTGTCCACGTATACAAGTTTTGTGCCTGACCCCAGATTCTGAAGCCCCTGATGCTATTTGTTCTCTTATTGTTAAATGTATACCCTGCCTGTAGATTTCTAAACCTAACAAAAGAAGCATCTTGCACATCCCTGCTACTGAACTGACGTGGAGAACTAACTTTTTGAAACTGACCAGGCATATCACCTGGTTTCTGCCAGCTGTTTAACAACCTCACGTCTTTATTGAACTGTATATTAGAATTGGTAGATTGATAAAAGAATGATTCGTTATTAAAACGAGACACACCCTGTGCAGTACTAAACAACATACTTATATCGAAGCCACTGAACCTGATATCAGCAGATGCACCACCTGTAAATTTAGGCAGGTAGGAGCCAAATGCAGCACGGTTGTTTGCTGCAGAATAGTTTGTGGTTGGGTTACCATTGATATCCTGGTATACTGGTAAACCTGTTTGAGGATTAACCCCTAGGTAACCTACAGTATAATGAGTACCAAATGGAATACCTACTCTTATTATAGAAGTTCCCTGCGGAATTTCTGATACCTGACCTAGACTAGTAATTTCATTTTTCAGGAATCCTCCGTTCACACCCAGGGTTACCTGGAAATCTCTCTTATTCACAACGTCAGCATCAATAGAAAAATCTAGACCACGGTTTTCCATTTCTCCTGCATTAGTGTTTAAGCCGGTAAATCCTGTTGTACGGGAAAGGCCTTGGGCAACAAATAAGTTCCGGGATTCTTTTCTATAAACGTCAGCAGTAAAGCGTAGTCTTCTGTTCCACATTGCAAGGTCAATACCAATGTTAGTAAGTAATTGAGATTCAGTTCTTAAATCAGCATTACCCGGAGAGGTAGGAACTATAGATGGAACACCGGCATAACTACCAGACCCATAAGTAGAAATGTAACCAAACTGACTGGCAAAGCCATCAATGTTAGCACTTTCCCCACGACTAGCTCTGATCCTTCCTTCCTGGAAAATTTTCTGGTTCTCCATAAATTTCTCCCGGATAAAATTCCAGGTCACACCATAGCTAGCCAATATTATATCATTAAATGCTTTGGCTGCCTGGGAAGTAACGTCTCTTCTTATACTTGCTGAAACAGTATACCTTTTATCGAAAGTATAGTCACCAGCTGCAAATAATGAGGACAATCCGTCAATCCCTTTGCTACCACCAATAGTTGGGATGAAATTATTAGTCGGACTACCTGGGGTAATACCAGCAGGAGTATTTGGCTGTAAGGGATTAATACCAAGACCAGTAGCACTGAATGTTCTGAATTTATTACGGATGGATTCAGACATTGCAAGCAAATTGATCTTGTGCCTTTCAGAAAATTTACTGTTATAAACGATACCAGAGGTATTGATCAACTGTAAATTTTCTACAAAACTTTCATTATATAAACCTTGTGCGCCCAGTGTAAGACCACCAACAAAAGAGGTTGGATCTATAAACCGGTTTGCATTATTATTACGATAATCTACACCATTTGTTGTTTTCAAGGCTATTCCCTGCCAGATGTCAAATTGTAAAGTAACAGCAAGGCTACCTTTAAATTGTCCACTATTACTGGTGGTAGTCCTGGAGCGGTCGTAAGCATTTGGACCTGTTTGTCCCGCGCCTACATTGGTTTTACCATTTGCATTGTTAAGCCTTCTATAAGGAAGCTCAAGGTAAGCAGCAGCTACAGGGTTAGCCAAAGCAACAGCTGATTCTGACTCAATGTTACTATTTACACTATAACCAGCAGCCGAACGGATAGAAGTGGTAATTCTGTTTGATTTATAATCAACGTTAGTACGGAAAGTATACCTGTCGAGGTTAGACCTGTCAAGGATACCCTGCTGTTGAAATACAGATAAAGAACTGTAGAAAGTCAGGTTTTGATTTCCACCAGAAGCATTCAGCTCATGCTGCTTAAAATTTCCCCTTCTAAATAAAAGGTCTGGCCAGTTGGTATTGATCTGGCGAATGGAATCTAATAGCAATGCTCTTGAAGCCTGCTGCGCAGGAGTAAGGGTGCTATAAACAGGGTTATTTGGACTATAATCCCACCCTGGATAGCCGGAATTACCCGAGGTAGAGATAACTCCAAAAGGACCCAGGAATTTTTCTTCATATTCAAGTCTTTGTGCCGTGTTCATCAGGCTAAGGTTGTTCTGGGTTGGAGGCTCAGAAAAACCAAACTGTCCACGATATTGCATTAATACTTTTCCTGCCTTTCCTTTTTTTGAAGTGATAACGATAACGCCATTAGCACCACGGGAGCCATATAAACCAGCGCCGGCCGCATCTTTCAATACGTCAACACTTTCAAAATCATTTGGATTCAAACTACGAAATACACCACCTTCAATTGGAATTCCATCTAATATATATAATGGTGTACTAGAACCACCAATAGAACCTACACCACGAATGTTTACACGTGCTGCAGTACCAGGCTGACCAGAGCCAGATGCTATATATAATCCCGGTGCACGACCCTGAAGAATTTGTTCAAAAGAGGCAATCGGAACCTGCTCTATTTGCTTGGCATCTACCTTAGCGGCAGCACCGGTAAACTCACTTCTCTTTCTTACGGTATAACCAGTAACAACTACATCATCAAGAACTTTTGAAGTACTGGTTAATGATACATTCACTGAAGTTCTGTCTCCAATAGCAATTTCCTGGGTAGTGATATCAGTACCACTGAACACTAACACCCTGGCAGTAGCAGGTACTGAAACAGTATAATTACCATTCTCTTTAGAAAAGGTACCAATAGTAGTTCCTTTAACTGTTACTGAGACATTTGGAAGTGGGATACCATTCTCACTGACAATAGTTCCGGATATTGTCCGGTTTTGAGCACTTGCAGACATTGCAAGCCCAAGAATAACCATCATGGTTAGAAAAATTTTTCTCATTTTTATTTTTGGTTTAATATTCAAATATATGGTCAGTATTTAACAATAAAATATTATTGAAAAAAAATTTTAGTTAAATCCTAATATGTAGTGAATTATTTGAACAATTCTCTGAATAAGCTTACAGTGTATCAAATTGAGATTACGAGGATGAATAATTTTCAAGGTTTTATTCAAAAAATTAGAATCTATCTAAAATGAAACATGAAAAATGGCTCAATAGCATTTAACAAAAAATATTTGCTTTTTGCCAGAAGTTTATTATTAAAAAATTTAATCATGTTTAACTCGTATGGATTTTTGACTCTCCGGCATCTTGTAAAAAAAACAATATGCTTCAGTTTCAATGCTTACTTCTATTCATTTGCCTGGCATCATATTCCTGCCTCAACCCGGCAAATAAATTAAACGAAGAAATACCCCGGGGTACTGTTCAAAATTTAATACGTAACGAAGGAGATAATATTGAATCAAGGTTTCAACCCCCAACCGGCTACACACGAAATGAATACGAGGTTAATTCATTTGGCTATTACCTGCGGCACTTACCTTTAAAACCAGCAGGATCTAAAGTTTATTATTACAATGGCGGCATTAAAAACAACCATGTATATGCTGCTGTGGTAGATATGGACATTGGCGAAAAAAACCTGCAACAATGCGCTGATGCAATCATCAGGCTCAGGGCAGAATACCTGTATGCTATAAATAAATCTGATGCAATTAGTTTCCACCTCACCAATGGATTTATTACTCCTTACAGTAAATGGAAACAAGGTTTCCGGGTGAAGGTAACCGGTAATAATACCTCCTGGGTAAAGGTTTCAACGCCTGATAATAGTTATAAAAATTTCAGGGCCTACCTGGATTTTGTTTTTTCCTATGCAGGGACTTTATCTCTCAGTAAAGAACTAAAGGCGAAACCATTGAGCTCACTTTCTATCGGGGATGTTTTTATCAAAGGAGGATCTCCGGGCCATGCAGTAATAGTAGTGGACATGGCTGAAAATGACCAGGGAAACAAAATGTTTTTATTGGCACAGAGTTATATGCCGGCACAGGAAATCCAGGTGTTGAAAAATGAAAACGATCCTTCTATTAGTCCCTGGTATCGTGCAGAGATTGCTGAGAAATTAATAACGCCGGAATGGACTTTTGAGGTAAATGAATTAAAAACCTGGCCATCTGAGTACTGATCATTAAATCCAAATAGGATTAAAAGCCAGTATAAAATATATTTGCCCAAAATCAAATTTTGATGGACCAATTATCCGATTTCCTTGACCCTGTTTTACTCCGGGAAATAAATGATGACGAGCTATATACCAACGGGCAGCTAGGCAGGCATATTCAATTACATGAAGAAGAATTTCCTGAGCTGGATAATATTACATTAGTCATTGCAGGTATTACAGAGAACCGCGGCAATGGTAATTTTCAATCCACCACCAAAGCAGCAAATACCATCCGGAAACAATTATATAAACTTCATTACTGGCATACAGAGGTAGCTATTGCTGACATTGGCAACATCAAATGTGGGGTTTCGTTACAGGATAGTTATGCTGCCATAAGATCAGTGGTGTCTACCCTTACAGCAAATGGAAAAACAGTGTTGCTGATTGGTGGTTCACACGACAATACACTGGCTCAATATGCCGCCTACAAAGAAAGAGAAATGCAGGTACATGTTTCTTGTATAGATGCTTTTGTAGACCTGAGCCAGGAGAACCCTGTCCGCAGTAAAAACTTCCTGATGGATATGCTTACCGGCGAGCCAAATTTTATAGCGCACTATAATCACCTGGCTTTTCAAAGTTATTTTGTGCATCCTAATATGCTGGAAACACTGGATAAACTCCGCTTTGATTTTTATAGGGCGGGGCATGTATCCGCATCCCTCGAAGAGATGGAGCCTGTTCTTCGCAATACAGATATGTTGAGCTTTGATATTTCTGCTATTAAATATAGCGATGCTCCTGCCAATAAAGAATGCCCGAACGGACTTACAGGAGTAGAAGCATGCACCCTGACAAAATTTGCCGGCATGAGCAATAACCTCAGCAGCATTGGTTTTTATGGCTATGACCCTGAGGCAGACCAGGACGATCTGACAGCTAAACAAATCAGCCAGATGGTCTGGTATTTTATAGATGGCTTGTATAAAAAACTACAGGAATCAGATGTAAAAGACAGGGATAATTTTAATGAATATCATACATTGTTTGGTGAAGTAGATACATTGTTTCTGCAAAGTAAACGTACACAACGCTGGTGGATGCAAATGCCGGATGAAAGCTTTATTCCCTGCAGCCCTGCTGATTATGCGCTAGCCAGCCGCAATGAAATTCCTGAACGCTGGCTACGGGTGCAGGAAAGAAATTAAAAGCTAATTTTTTGTGTAAACACCTGATTGTTTAGAGAAAATTTCTACATTTCGTTTTTAAAATAATACAGCTTCGGCTAACAGGTTAGTCATTTATTATTTCATTTGTGCACTATGACTATAAAATGGCAATAAATCTGCTAGAACCATAAACCATTAGCTAATGAAATCTCTGATCTTATTTGTCTTTTTTATCACTACTTCCTGCCAGTTAATGGCCCAGGATATTTCCGGCGAGTGGAATGGTGAGTTAGAAATCCCATCCGGTAAACTAAAAATTATTTTTACACTTACACGCCAGCCTACAGCATGGAATGCAACCATGAGTAGTCCATCTCAGGGTGCTTTTAATATACCAACGAGCAGTACCAGTTTTGTAGATAAAAATCTGGAAATAAAAATTTCGACTCTATCCATTTCTTATGAAGGAAAGCTGGTGAATGATAGCCTGATACAGGGATTTTTCAAACAGTCTGGATTGGAGCTTCCTTTAGAGCTGAAACACAAAAATGACAAAGTAAAAGAAATTGACCGGCCCCAGGAACCGAAGCCACCATTTTCTTATATTTCGGATGAAGTAAAGATTTTTAATGCCCAGGGAAAAGATACAATTGCCGGAACACTTACTTTGCCTGGCAATGATGGCCCATACCCAGTGGTTGTACTCATCTCAGGAAGTGGCCCGCAGGATAGAAATGAAGAAATTCTTGGCCATAAACCTTTCCTCGTGATTGCTGATTACTTTACCCGAAATGGAATTGCAGTGTTAAGGTACGATGACCGGGGTGTGGCAAAATCTACCGGAAATTTTGCAACTGCAACTACAGCAGATTTTGCTACCGACGCCAGTGCAGTTGTTGATTATCTGAAGACCCGGAAAGAGATTGATAAGAAATCAATTGGACTTATTGGTCATAGTGAGGGAGGTGTAATTGCACCAATGGTAGCAGCAGATAGAAATGACATTTCTTTTATTGTACTGCTTGCAGGAACAGGACTGCGGGGAGATAAATTGCTATTGCTGCAACAGGAACTTATTGGCAGGGTGCAAGGTATGAGTGGCAAGGCCCTGGAAGAATCTGCTGCAGCAAATAAAGGTGCTTTTGCACTTGTACAGAAATACAAGGATTCCGCAGTACTTAGAAAGGCGATGCAGGATTATATCACAGCGCTTGAAGAAAAAGAAAATTACAGTACCCTTCCAAAGGGTATGGAGAAAACAGCGTTTGTAAACAAACAAGTGGATAGAATACTTTCACCGTGGATGCTTTATTTCCTGAAGTTAGACCCGGCTATTGCATTGCAAAAAGTAAAATGCCCGGTGCTTGCCGTGAACGGCACAAGCGACCTCCAGGTGCCAGCAAAAGAAAACCTTGAAGCCATAAAAAATGCCCTGGAAAAAGGAGGGAATAAAAAACTGACTCTGAAAGAATTTCCCGGGTTGAACCATTTGTTCCAACATAGTGAGACGGGAAATCCTGCTGACTACGCCAGCATTAAAGAGACTTTCTCAGCAGAAGCAATGGAGCAAATTCTAAATTGGATAAAACAACAAATAAAATAAACAATAATTGAAGAAGCAGGCTATTTCACTCCTTAGTATTTTTCTCGTTTTCATTTTTCACAGCTATGCGCAGGTGAGTGAAAGAACAATAAGCTATTTACTGGATGACAGTGCAGTAAAACAAGGCCATGCCGGGGTTTCTGTTTTTGATGTTGCAACCAATAAATACATCTATAACTACCAGGCTGATAAATTTTTCATCCCGGCCAGCAACCAGAAAATATTTACACTTTATGCCGGACTAAAATACCTCGGAGACAGCCTCGTGACTGCTACTATTTATCAAACAAAGGATTATTGTATTGTGGTACCAAACGGAGATCCCAGTTTTTTGAACCCGGAATTTAATTACCAGCCACTACTAAACATTTTAAAAAATACTGATAAACAAATTGTGGTATTGGATGACAACTGGCAGGATAGCCCTTTGGGTAAAGGCTGGATGTGGGATGATTACGCAGATGAGTTTAGTGCAGAACGTTCTGCCATGCCTGTTTTCAAGAATGTGGCCAGCATTGGTGGCAGCAATAAAAACCCTTCGGTTTCCCCTGCTTATTTTCTTGGAGAGGTAAACTGGAATGCTGACCGCAAATACTTTCAGACTACAAGCCAATCTCACCGGGACTTATACAGCAATCGTTTTTATACAAACAGCGGTAGTGTTGGTGTGCAGGCTTTCCCTTTCCTTACCATGAATGGAAAAACAAATGTGGAGATCCTGAATGATGTTTTAAAGAAGGACATACAATACAACACTATGGCCCTACCAAAAAACATTCCGGCTGATTCTATATTGCAAATAAAATCCATTCCGGCAATGGATCTATATACTCCTATGATGCACAAAAGTGATAATTTTTTTGCTGAGCAAACCCTGCTGATGGCCAGTAATACTGCACTCGGCAAAATGAATGACCATGCTATTGCAGATAGAATATTGAGCACAGATTTTCGGGATATTCCGCAACAGCCACAATGGATAGACGGGTCCGGACTGAGCAGGTATAACCTCTGTACCCCGCAGTCCCTCGTGTATGCATTGAACAAATTGCAACAGGAATTTGGGATGGAAAAAATGAAAGAAATTTTCCCTACCGGTGGTGAAGGAACCATCAGCAATTATTACCAGGAGATCCGTGGAAAGATATTTGCAAAAACCGGCACAATGAGTGACAACAGTGCTTTCAGCGGCTACCTCATCAGCAAACAAAATAAATTATTGATCTTTTCTGTGATGGTAAACAACTACCAAAAAGGCGGTCGTTCTATCCGGTTGGCGATAGAGAAATTTTTGCTTGGGGTGTGGAGGGAGAATTGATTGGTTCATGGTGGATGGTGAATGGTTCATGGATCATGGTTCATGGGTCATGGGGAATGGTTCATGGATTATGGCAAATTGATTCTTCTTCAATCTGATAGATATCGGGACAAATCAACTCATCTTCAAATTAACTCATCTTCAAATTAATAATCATAAACCCCGTTGCCAGGTGCAGCGCACCGAAATAATTGTAGTCACAAATTTGTTGAGGGGACGCCAGGTGCAGCGCACCGACCTATTTCCATCTTTAGAAAAATTGCGCTTTAATTATAGTCCGGTGCGCTGCACCTGTTAGAACCGAACCTTGGGAATTATCTACAAATGTATCGGTGCGCTGCACCTGAAAGCAGAAAGTATTAGTTAAGGACAATGCTATTGATGAAAAGTAATTCAGTATTTATTTGAATTTAAAAAAAACGAAAACTTTTAAAATAGTAATAACAATCTTCACATTAATTCATCTTCAAATCAACTAATCTTCAAATAACTCATCTTCAAATTAACTCATCTTCAAATCAACAAATCTTCAAATCAACTCATCTTCAAATCAACTAATCAGCTAATCAACCAATCAGCTAATCAACCAATCAACCTCATCTCCCAAACATCTTATCCAATTCATTTTTCTTAAAGCTCATGTAGGTGGGACGCCCGGTGGGTGTACTGTTGGGGATATCGCAGGCAAAAAGATCGGCGATAAGGTTATCAGCTTCTTTTTGTGAAAGCTGCTGACCGGGTTTTATACTTTGCTGCAGTGCCATAGAACGCAATAGCTTTTCCCGCTTGCTATATTTCAAATCATTGCTGAAATGCTTGTACTGCTCCAGCATTTTTTCCAGTGCCAGTTTTTCATTTCCCTGGGATACATCAGCCGGTATACCCTGTATGGCAAAACTATGCTGGCCAAAAGGAGACAAATTGAAACCCAGCAATTGCAGATCAGGAATAAGTTCTGTAAGCAGCACATGATCTTGAGCAGAGAGATCAAGCACTACCGGGAAAAGGCTTTGTTGCGTAGCAATTGCTTTTCCCGAAACTGCTTTGGAAAAACGTTCGTACAAAATTCTTTCGTGTGCATTCTGTTGGTGAATGAGCAAATAGCCGGCATCATTTTGCACCAGCAAATAAGTGTAGTGAATCTGTAATGCAGTACCTGTATATGAATCTTCTGTATGCAATGGTTTTACATGCAGGTGTTCTGCCTGGTCAAATCCTCTCTGCTCTGATTGCGGCTTTTCGTAAAAATCCCGCCAGTGTTTTAGCTCACTTTTGCTTTCTATATAATGCGCCTGGTTTTTCTGTGAGAAGGTATTTACCAACGGTGCTGCTGCTGAGTTTTGCCTTTCTTCATTCACAGGTTTGCTCACTGCATCCAGGTTTTGGATAGAAGCATCCAGGTCAAAATCTAAAGTGGGCGTTATACTGAACTGTGCCAGCGAATGACGGACCGCACTTTCTACAAAAGCATACACAATCCTTTCGTCATCAAATTTTATTTCCTGTTTTGTGGGATGCACATTTATATCAAGGTGCGCCGGATTGATCTGAATGAACAGTGCATACATCGGATAGCTGTCCTTCGGTATCATGCTATCGAAAGCTTTCATAACTGCATGATTGAGGTAGGCACTTTTGATAAAGCGGTTGTTCACAAAAAAATACTGATCGCCACGGGTTTTCTTAGCTGTCTCTGGTTTGCCCACAAATCCTGTGATATCTACATAGTCCGTTTGCTCCTGTACGCTCACCAGCTTCGAGGCATAATTGTTTCCCAGTATCTGTACGATACGTTGTTTCAGACTTCCTTTTCCCAGGTGAAAAACCTGTTGCCCATTGCTGGTAAGAGAGAAAAAAAGTTCGGGGAAACTCATAGCAACCCGTATAAATTCATCTACTATGTGTCGAAGTTCTGAAGGATTGCTTTTTAAAAAATTTCTGCGGGCAGGCACATTAAAGAAGAGGTTCTTCATGGCTATACTGCTGCCGTTTTCCATGGCCACAGGTTCCTGGTTTTGTACGGTGCTGTTTTCTATTTCCAACATCACACCTGCTGTATCTTCTGCTCTTTTGGTTTTTAATGTGACCTGGGCAACGGCTGCTATACTTGCCAGCGCTTCTCCCCTAAAACCCATGGTTTTTATGCTGAAGAGATCATCTATATTCCTGATCTTGGAAGTAGCATGCCGCTCAAAGGCCATCCGGGCATCGGTCTCGCTCATACCCTTACCATTGTCTATTACCTGTATCAGGGCTTTTCCCGCATCATTTATCAGCAGGTTGATTTCATCGGCACCGGCATCCACAGCATTTTCCAACAACTCCTTTACCGCACTGGCAGGCCTTTGTATCACCTCACCAGCGGCTATCTGGTTGGCTATGTTATCCGGTAATAATTGTATGATGTCAGGCAAAACTGCAGTAGATTTTTTTGTAGCGGCAAAGATAGTTTATAGTTCATGGTTCATGGGTCATGGTTCATGGGAGATGGTTCATGGGTGGTTCATGGTTCATGGGATATGGTTCATGGTTCATGGGTGGATCATGGTTCATGGAGATGGTTCATACACAGTCTGAAGTCTGTAGTCTTTTCAGTGGATCATGGTTGATGGTATGGAAAGGCATTGTGACCAGGTGATTTGTCTTTCGTCTAAAGGTCTAAAGTCTATCGTCTTTTCAATGGTTCATGTTTCATGGTTCATGGAAAAGTACACACAGGTGATTTGTCTTCAGTCTAAAGTCTATCGTCTATCGTCTATCGTCTTTTCATTTGTCTTCAGTCTAAAGGTCTAAAGTCTTTAGTCTTTCAAAACCTGTTTTCCAGGTACAATGGCAACATAGCTCGCCAGGTTGGCCAGTCATGTGTCCACTCATGGCCCCAGATGTCGAGTTCGTGGTTGATGCCTTTTGTGTTGAGTACCCCGCTGAAATTTCTTGATGCTTGCGGATCTTCGTAATCGCCGCTTCCGGTGAGTATATGAATATGCTCACTGCTGCGGATTTTGTTGAGGTACCATTCGTCCTCCAGATTTGGAATGTAATGGGCTGGTGAGTTAAAATAAACCTGGTCGTCGTAGAATCCTTTGGTATAATCAGTAAGGTCGTACACACCGCTCATGGCTATTACACCATTGATGAGGTCCGGACGCTTCAGGAATAGGTTCATACTGTGCAATGCGCCGAAAGATGCACCGCAGGTGATGATTGGAGTTTCGCTGGATGTGTTTGTTTTAATGAACGGGATTACTTCATTAAAAATATAATTGTTGAACTGGTTGTGGCGGATGGCCTTGTGCTCTCCTGCCATATCATTGTTCAGCCAACTTTCATTATTAATACTATTTACAGAAAAGATGCGCAGTTTCCCACTGTTGACATACGGAGCCAGGGTATCCATCAGCTGAAAGCGCTCATACTCGAGGTAATCTGCTGCTGCTGTTGGCACCAATAATAAAGCAAAGCCATAATCTCCATAAGCTGCAA
>JBBQYS010000043.1:0-24084 GCA_038208485.1 Chitinophagales bacterium | reverse complement strand
TCGGACAACCCAAAAGTATTCCGCAAAACCCCGCAAACAGTATTATAATGCGGGGTTTATCAGGGGGCTTTTCGGATACTTTTCTCGATGTTAGCGGTCATTGTAAAACGACATCCACCATACAACCATCAGACAAATAATTATGAATAACAAAGACAAATCTTTAGCATTTTCAAACGGAAAGTTTGAAAAGATTTATGGCTTTATTGCAGACAATGCTGTATGGACTGTTGTCGAAGAAGATACTTTTACAGGCAAACAAGCAATTATTGACAATTGCGAAAAAGTTGCAAATTATTTTAAGTCAGTAACGACTAAATTTGAAACGCTTAACGTAATCGAAGAAAATAAAAGAGTGGTTATAAATGGGACAGCGGAATTTTTAAAAGATAACGAACGAGTTTCATTTGTGTCCGCTTCTGACCTTTATGAATTTAACGAGGAAGACCAAATTCAAAAAATAACTTCTTATTGCATTCAACAAGATTTAAAATCTTAATCGAAATAATGATAGAAACAGAAAAAATCAAAAAACCATCACCAATTTCGTAAAAGGTGGAGACGAAAGTAATGTTGAACTTTTAAACAAAGTACTTCATAAAGACTTTGGTGTAACAAACAATGGCTTTATGGGAACATTAGGCGTAACAATTATTGACAAACAAAATTATTTATCAAATATTAAAGAAGGAATTTTTGGTGGACATCCACGAATTATGACCTATGAAAGCAAAAAGCATTAAGGTCATTTTTGACACAAATGTTTGGATTAGCTTTCTTTTTGGCAAGCGTTTGTCATTTATCAAGAATTATACTTCAAGTGGAAAAATTACGGTAGATGGAAGTATTACAAATGTTCAATGCGAAAACTCACCTGGTTATGGGGTATGTGAAGAAGGAGTTCGAATTATCAAAAAATCTAAAAAATGGATACCTGCACAAATCAATAACATAAATGTAAATTCCTACAAACGGCAACCAATCTCTTTAGCAATCCAAGGTTTTTAGTTCATCATATTGTTTCGCCCAGCAATCGGTAGGTTATACCACTTCGACTTATTCCGCTGGAATTTTTTTCAAAGAGTTTTATTGGAAATAGTATTATTTTTAAGAGAAATAAGTAATATGGAAACAACAGCATTTTTCATTTTTCTCTTTATTCATCTTAGTTGCCTGGTCCTGGGTTTTGGAACAGTAATGGTTACCGACTTATATGGCTTGTTGTGGATTAAAAACCGTGTTCGCTTTACCCAGGTAATCAGCGTAAGTGGTGTCACCGAGAAATTCATCTGGGCAGGGTGGATCGGTATGGTGGTAGCAGGTATCCCACTTATTTTTCTAAAGGGGGAAATTGACAACCTGATGACTATAAAGCTCTTCTTCGTGGCACTCATCGGCATCAATGGTTTTGTATTGCATTTTCTTCATAAGAAGGTGGCGAAATACGAGAAGGGTGAGCAAGTGCCCAACCTTTTTATGTTCCGGCTAACGCTTTCTCTTTTCGTGTCCCAGCTCTGCTGGTGGGGTGCCCTTCTTATTGGGTTCCTGCATCGGCATGTATCAACGATCATAAATTGGCCTGATATGCCCTTTCTCATATCCGGGCTAATCCTCGGAGCCCTCCTTAGCATCTGGGGATTGGGTGAGTTAATCTTTAAGGTGAAGGAAGTACAGGATTAGAGTGAGGCATTACCAGCTCCACAGAGTTATTTTTTGCAGGAATCTCTTTTATGCTTGCTGTTAAGCAGTTCAGTTTCTCCGGGTCACATCATTGATAAAACCTGAAGGTTTTATTGGCGGACTTAGGCCCTTTAATTATGAAAGGAGAACAATAAATCAACAAGTATGTAAACTAGGAGATAGCATTGAATACTGGTAAGTTACTTTCTGGAAAAATCCCTGAAGCCAATAAATCAAACACAAAAGAAACAAGCGGAATTAATGGTATAATCTATTTATTGTTTTGTTTTTGACATCTCCTTCTCTGCTGTTAATTACTTTAACCAAATTATAGAACATTCGTTATAAAAAGTCCTGCTTATTTATAACTATGGCATTGACAAATGACAAAGAATTGGAAACGCTAAAATTTAGACTGAATATAATTCTTATAGCATTTTTATGTTCAACGACTTTGGCACCCTGCGTAATTTTTTACTTTAGAGGAGAGGGGAAGTTAAAATGGATGATACTATTTATTTGTATAAGCTACCTGGTAAGCCTACTGCCTAAGAAATTTTATGACAGATTTCAAATGTCAAAAAGCTTAAAGATTTATAAGCAATTTGGGGTTGATAAATTCAAAAGGCTTTCTACAAATGGCGACTTGATAAATAGGAAAATAAGAAAATATTTTCCGACACATCGAAACGTAACAAACCTTGAAACAATCAGGGAAAAATTAAATGAGACATATACTATTGAGAAATCTCATACAGTTTTGTTTGTTTTCTGCCTATTGACAAATGTTTATGCCATTTGGACAAATTCATTTGGGATTGCAATTATTCTATTTGTAGGTAATGTGTTATTCAATTACTATCCAACCCTTTTACAACAATACAACAGAATAAGATACAAAAGAGTTATTGAAAATTTTACTCGAATAACTAAGCCTTGTAGACAAAGATTAACCCACCGCCAATAAAAGTTCCTGCTTCTTATCAGGGCTTGACAAATACAATGAAACGTTTAGCTATTGACTTTAGCTTTTCTTCTCCATTGCTATCGGAAGGCTGCGGTTAAGGGCTGGACTGCCTATTAATACCAGAAAAGTAACAAGCCGTACCTTCAGCATCAATTAAGTAAATTTTTATCAGTGAAGACAGCAATATTCAGTACAAAATCTTATGATCGTGCGTATTTTAATAAATGCAATATCGACCCAAAACATACCTTAACATTTTTTGAAGAGTCGCTAAATTCAAACACAGCTGAGTTAACAAAAGGATATGAGGCAGTTTGTGTGTTTGTAAATGACCAACTTGATAAGCAGGTAATTAGTAAGCTAGCGGAAAATGGAATTAAATTAATTGCCTTGAGGTGTGCCGGTTTTAATAATGTTGACCTTAACGCCGCCTTTGAAAAAAATATCAAAATTGTCAGGGTGCCTGCTTATTCACCACAGGCTGTTGCAGAACATACAGTGGCACTTATTTTAACGCTAAACCGCAAAACCCACAAAGCATATAACAGGGTAAGAGAAGGGAATTTTTCTGTAGAAAAACTAACTGGTTTTAACCTGTATAATAAAACAGTGGGTGTAATTGGAACTGGAAAAATTGGTATTGCATTTTGTGAGATAATGTTAGGCTTTGGTTGCAAAATTTTGGCACACGACATGAATGAATCTGACACCCTGAAAGAGAAAGGTATTCATTATACAACTTTTGATGAAATACTTCACAACGCTGATATCATTTCACTCCATTGCCCGTTAACCCCTCAAACAAATCACTTAATGAATAAGGAGGCTTTTTCCAGGATGAAAAAAGGCGTAATGTTGATTAATACTGGCAGGGGGGCTTTAATTCAAACAACCGCTGCTATTGACGCTTTGAAAAATGAACAATTGGGTTATTTGGGTATGGATGTCTATGAGCAGGAGGAAAAATTATTTTTTAGGGATTTATCAGAAAAAATAATCCAGGATGAAATACTCCTACGGTTGATAGGATTCCCGAATGTCTTGATCACTGCTCATCAAGGTTTTCTTACCAAAGAAGCGTTGGAACAGATTGCCACAACTACATTAAAAAATATATCCGACTTTGAACATGGGGAGTCTTTGGAAAATGAAGTAAAAACAGAAATTGGTAAAAATTAACTGGTGCTAAGGCATTTGTTCAAGGGGCGTATGGCGTTTTATCAATCAGCTATAAATCCAATATAAGCAATGGTTAAGCCGAAGGGCAAAGCCAGGCAAAAGTTCTTCTCTTCATCTTTTAAACAAAACTGCAGTATCGGGCAGACGGTATAAAATTCCCTAATTGCAGTAATACCCCTTGTTACAAGCCATTGTCTTTAAGTTATGATCACCGCATGAATAATGCTGCATTGCAGCTGTTCTTTTGAACATTTAAAATTCTCTTAAGCCATCTTTGGCCTAATGTTCATGTCTATCACATTCTTTGCAGGAAATAAAAGTTCATCGGTCTTGTTACCTTAAACCCTACTCTTTCGTAAAGTTCTATCGCCCTCCTATTGTCTGCACGCACGTGCAAAAAAGGAATTTGCCCCATGCCAAGGATCAGGTTTATTTGGTGGCGCAGCAATGCCCCTGCAAATCCTTTTCCCAAATAATCCGGGTGCGTACATACCGCACTGATCTCGGTAAAATCAGCCACATGCAGCCGCTGACCAGTCATAGCAAGTAATTGTTTGTTTTGAAATATTCCATAGTAGTATCCGAATTCGATCGTACGTTGATTAAAAGGGCCGGGTTTGGTTAGTGCTGTCAGCTGTATCATCTCCGCTATATTTTCCGGACCTAGCGGGATTGGTTCTATAGCAAATCCTTCCTGGGGCAAGTAATGATCCAGCACAAACTGCAGACCTGAGACCTGTACTATTGTCTTCCAATTTTTTGGAATTTGGATTTGCTGTGGACGGGCAAAAAGAATTTTACGATCCTGTGGAAGCAATGTATGTAACTCTTTGAAACCATTTTCATAATTGTCATCAAACCCTGCAAATGGAGAAACTTCTTTTTCAAAAAACCTCACATTTTTATTTCCAAAATTAAACGCCTTGTCGCCGGTTACCAAAGCATGATAAACAGGATTGTGTAACAATTCTTCCATCAGCAAATGTACTCTTAGCTGTTGAAAAGATATACCTGAACAACCTGTGCGATAAATCCAATGTTTTAAAAATAAATATTAGTCAAAGCAGAAATCAACAGAAACCAATAATCGCTTCGATCCACTCCTACTATCATACAAATCAACAATGGGGTTAGACCCTGGGAATAACATCCGGAATAAAAATGTCGGTAAAGGATGATCTTAAGAAAAAAAATATTTACCACACAATTTCATAAGCTACCCTAAGCACTGCCATATTGTAATTGACTTCACTGTTGAGCCATATTTCCTGCCTGAGAGAAATATCAATTATCTGCCTTCCTAACCTCAACTTATCCCCTGCCCCAATACTAAAAATCGGATTTGTATTGTTTCGGTATCCATCCATAAACACAACTCCTGTCTCGCCTTGTACATAAAAAGTTCCCATATAATATCGGGCACCTGCTTTTACAGGAATAGCTAAAAGCCGCTCGTTCTTCTCCTGGAGAATATTTTGCTGTCTGCCATTGAATAGCGCAAATCCGCTATTCAGTATGACACTTCCATGTTTCCCAAAAGTGTATTCAGATTTTATGCTGCCGCCGAAACCGGTATAATGTGTTTTGCTGAAGTTGAATTCCGGGAAAGTCACTTCGGGGCCAAAATTCATTGAAAAACTACCTTTTTTATTTGCCTGGGCAAATGCAGGCGGGAGGGCAAAGGCAATCAAAATAGATATGAATATGCCAGTAATTATATTTTTCATGGTATGTATGCTTTAAATGATAGAGTAAAAATTTGGCAATAAGAGATAAACAAAAGCAATGTTACCAAATATAATAGTATTACTATTAATTACAAAAGTATTTCAATCATTTATTTGTACTTTAGATGAAAATAGAAAATGGTATCCCTCTGAATTTGTCGGAGAAATTAAGGGTGACTAATTGTACTTGTCTAATAAAATATTGTGCAATAAGATGCGGAACGTTTTAGACATGCAATGAATAGGATAATATCTGGAAATCGATTTCTTATGGCTGTAAAAAAATGCAAGTGCTTCTACTACTCTTTTGATAAAACACTTTTTAAAACTAGAAAATTGTAAAACTAATGGTACTGAATTTATTATTTCTCGTAGTTGGTTTTGCAATGCTGATTGCTGGCGCAGATAGAATGATAGTTGGTGCAACTTCTGTAGCACGTAAGTTTAATATTCCAGATATTGTAATTGGACTTACCATAATATCTATAGGAACTTCTGCCCCGGAAATTGTAGTAAACCTAATAGCAGCTGTAAGAAATGAACCTGGTATGGTGTTGGGAAACGTAGTGGGAAGTAATCTTTTTAATGTTTTGATGATATTAGGGATTACCTCAATCCTGGGTAAAATAGAGGTAAAGCGAAACACCACCTGGCTGGAAATACCTTTAAGCCTGCTTGGTGCTATGCTGGTTTTTTTTATGGCGAGCGATCAGTGGCTTGATGGTCAACTGCTCAACTTCATCTCCCGTTCCGATGGAATAGTATTGATCAGTTTAGGAATGATATTTTTAGTGTATAACCTGGAACTTTCCCGAAAAGAAGAACCTTTGACTAAAGTATTGCCATCGAAAACAGAAAGGATTCTCCCTGCTCTTGGATGGATAATATTAGGAATCACAGGCCTCATTTTAGGAGGCCGGATCATTGTAGATAATGCAGTAGCCATCTCCCGTGCTTTTAATGTTTCTGAAAGAGTGATTGCTATAACCGTCATTTCTGTAGGTACTTCTTTACCGGAATTAGTTACATCTATCCTTGCAGTAAGAAAGGGAAAATCAGATATGGCTATTGGAAATGTTGTTGGATCTAATATTTTCAATGTATTTTTTGTGCTGGGTTTGTCTGCAATTGTAAGTCCTGTACAAGTGGCTAAAGAAAGTTTCCCCGATATTTATTTAAATATCATTGTAGGATTTCTGCTGTTTGTTTTCCTGCTCTTTGACCAGAAAAGAGTTTTGTCCTGGAAACAGGGTATTATATTCTTAGTGATCTATTTTGTATACATGTTATTCCTCCTAATTCCGGGAGCTTAATAACTTTATACATTTATTGATATTTCTTTGGTCTTTTTGGTAAGAGTTGACGTTTTCGATATATCATTTGAAACTTTCATCATAGTTGGTTATTCGCTTTAAAAAAAGACATCTACAACAATTACGCAAAACTGCGCAGCCAATTCTACTTATAGAACCAAAAAGATGAAGCAGCAATTTTATGACTATGAAAAATAACCAGCGATTATAGTTTCCAGGCGTCTTTTTGCAAGATGCAATCTTTGAAATAAGATGAGTAGAAGCAACTGATTTGTTTTGTTTTTCATAACATTGCTTTTGAGGGTTACTCATAAATTTATGTCAACAGGAATTTTTACCTTTTTTAAATTGTCCCATGCATACTGATTCACAAATTGCTTTACTCGTGCATAGTTGCGATCGGTACGAATTCTTGTACAAGGGATTTGAAATCTTTTTTTCTAAATACTGGGATCTAAAAATTGAGGCTAATTATTATTTTGCTACCGAAGAGAAAAATGTATCAATTGAGAATTTCACCAATATTCACTCGGGCAAAGGAGAATGGGCAGACAGGTTAAAGTTTTTACTTGAAGAAAAAATTCCCGAAGACTACATTTTATATTTCCAGGAAGATATGTGGTTAAATAAAAAAGTTAATGCAAATTTTTTCAACCAGCTCTTTGAGAAAGCGATACATAGCAAATGGCAACAGGTAAAATTACATAGCGCTGCCGTATACCAAACTAATACAACAGGCGATTTTATTGAAGGATTCGACCTTACAGTTTTGGATAACAAAGATTCTGATTTTCTTATGTCACACCAGGTTACACTTTGGAACAAAGAATTTTTATTGAAGCAGCTAAAAAAGAAAGAACACCCCTGGAGAAATGAGAGAAAAGGCACCAAACGACTAAAAGCCCTTAATCCCAAAATCATACACGTGGACTACTTTGCAGAAAACGGGCAAAAAGAAATCAATAACAACAACAACCCGGTTTTGAGAAGTGAGTATCAAACTGTTTCCATGAATGGCCTCCTGAATGATAATGTGCAGCCATTTATTGAAGAATTATTAAAAGATGATCCGGGACATCATGCATATGCCCACCAATTAAAGTACAACTATGACCATCATTTAACCCATGATGGAAAACCTAAGCCGAGAAAAGTTGATATTTTTAAAAAGACAAAAAATTGGTTAAAGAGTAAATGAATACGATAGACTGTAGACCATTAGACTGAAGACCATTAGACTGGAGACAGTTAGACTGGAGACCATTAGACTGGAGACCGTTAGACTGGAGACCGTTAGACTGAAGACCATTAGACTGAAGACCATTAGACTGGAGACCATTAGACTGCAGACCATTAGACTGGAGACCTTTAGACTGAAGACCATTAGACTGGAGACCATTAGACTGGAGACCGTTAGACTGGAGACCATTAGACTGGAGACCTTTAGACTGAAGACCATTAGACTGAAGACAAAATCATCAGGCTTTTCTATGAACTATGAACCATGAACTATGAACCATGAACTGTGTAACTGTGAACCATGAACTATGAACTATGAACTGTGTAACCGTGACCCATGAACTATGAACCATGATCTAAGAACCATGAACCATGATCTATGAACCATGAACCATGACCCATGAACTATGAACCATTAACCATGACCCATCAACCATGACCTCAACCCTCCATTTGGATTATTGCATTTTCATAACCCTTAGTTTACATTTGAGTAAGTTCCATTCATTATGCGCCAAAAACTAACTCTTATCCTGGGCCTGTTACTGCTGCTGGCATCCTGTTCCCCGCTGAAAAAATCGCAGGTGCAGGCTACCGAAAAGTTTGCATTGGCCACAAAAGGGATTTCCCGTATTCCTTCTGATATTTATTTCCGCATCTATTTGCTAAAGGCTGAAAGCCAGAACCTGCAGGTGAATACCATACTGGCTACAAACGACCTGGCCAGCGAAAGCATACAACTGCTGAAGACGGATTATGCTGAAAGGCTGAGGTTTATGCAACTGGCTGAAGAGTATTCTACGGCCTATAAAATAGTAGAAGAATATGCAGCGCTGGTGCTTAGCCTGCTGCGCCCGGATTACCTGGATGAGTTTAAAAAATCAAGGATCCTGTGGATGGCCGGTTTTGATAAGCTGGTTAAGAATTACAATGCGGTGTCCATTACCAAGATGCCTTCTTCTGTCAGCAGATTTACAACCGAAGTGGTGCAGGCTATTGGAAAAATTAGTTTTGGGGCTTTGCAAAAAAAATATTTACGGCAGGCCATACATACTGCAAGAATTCCTTTCGAGAATATATGCCAGGATTTTATTACTATAGACTCTTTAAAGATCAGCAGTGAATTGAAAAACCTGCCTTCCCACCTTGATAATAATTATGCAAATTTTTTAGAGAACATAAGAGCCTATGAAAAGCAGGGAAATAATCCTTATTACTACTTCAGTGCTTATACGCCAATCTACACTAATTGGTTGACGCAGGTCGGCGAGATACAGGTATTGAGCACTGAAACGGTTACAGCTTTCCGGCAGCTAAAATCTACATTTGCCGTACTGGAAGCTTATATAGATGGAAATGGAAAATCTTCTGATGTACCGGAGATAGATCTGTTGATGGAACAATACGAGGTGCTGGCAAAAACTTATTCAACATTTGAAAACCGCAGACAGAAACTTAGTGCTGCCGGTCTGCTAAAATAACCACGCATGCGAAAGTTTATTTTGCCATATAGAAACATGTTCATTGCTGCTGCACTGGGTATTTTATTTATTTCCTGTGGCAATGATTCTGTAAAACCAGGAGATGATGGATTTACAACAGACACTACACAACGTGGCTATACGATAATGCCTCCTACCGGGCCGGGAACTTTTAACAGCCCTGAAGCTGGTTTTTCTACTGCAGAGGAAGAAGAAAGAAAAAGAAAAAGGGAATTGCTGTATATGGGTATAGATTCTACTTATTATGCCATCGGACAAATAGAACTGATCAAATCTGAAATGAGCAATCAGTCTGCGGTGAACCTCAGTGCGAGTGAAAGAAACCTGAAATCAAAAGCCCTCCAACAATTGAACCTGATAGAAAACACCCTTTGCCGTCAGGTGGATTCTGCTTTGTTGGTGAACCTGAAAATGCATACACAGCAATTGGAAAAAATTAATACTGATATCAATGGTAAGGTAGAGCGGTTGCAAAAACTATCGGAGAACCTGGCAAAAGCAGCACAGGTAATGGATCGCATCACCAGTGTACTCAGCATTTGTGTAGGCAAAGGAATTATAAAACCTGCCACGCCTCCTTCCAAAACTGCCGCCGAAGTAAAAGCTGCTGCTATCTGATTATTTGATGGTATTGTTCATTTCATTGATCCACTGATTTAGTTCCGGATATTCAAAAAGCCGTTTATCCATGGCTTTTAATACATAGCGGGAGATCACCCAGCTCATGGTATAATCCATTTTTTCTTTATCCCGGTACAGCGAAATATGTTTGTAATGTCCGCTGCCAATCTCCTCATCATACATGCTGGCTATGTATTTTTTCAGCCGGAAATCGTTCACCGAAGTTTGTGTACCATAGGCTCCAAGTAAGGTCTTTACGGGGGCTGCAAGGTCATTGGTAAATGGATTTACTTTTTCTAATTTAACTTCGGCTACCGGATCGTTGGTAATGTGCAGGATGGTAAAATCCAACTTGTCTTTATAGGCAGCAAACTCAGGATCGTCCAACATGCCCTGAAGGGCGAAGACTACTTCAAATACAGCACCGGCACCGGAGTTGTCAAAATAACCGCCATCTACAAAATAGTTGGGTTCTACCATACAGGTATCGCAGGGTTTATGGTCTATCCTTCCTGCAGGGCTCAGGTAAGGGAAACTGGCACCAAGAACTACAGCAGTACTCAGGTTCATATCTCTTTTCTCTCCCAGTAAGCCCAGCACATCTACTCTTTTATTAAACACTGGGTCTTCTATTTTTATATTGCTGATCACACCGGGACTGCCATCCTGCATCCTTGTTGTATTGATCATGAGCAAAGGAAGCTTGCTTGGCCGGTCTTTCTGCGTCATAAAAGCTGAGAACGGGACACCAAGGCTATCGTAAAGAAACATCTTTTTTCCACCTGCTTTTTCCAGGGCAAACGAAAGCGCCGACGCACGGTCATTTACATTATATAAAGTAATAAAGTTGCGAAAGATATCAGGACCAAGGGTTCGGGCAAGTGTATAGGTCAGGAAATCATTTCCCAGGTAATCCTTTGTAGCATCCAGGTATTTGTATTTCCCTGTGCCTTTTTCTTCTAACGCATCATTTGCTTTCAGCAAGGCAAAAAAAGTAGCATTTCCTACACTCCCACCCGAGGCTCCTGAAAGACAAAAAAGGTGATCTGAAAACTTGCCATCGGTTTCGTCCTGTATACGGGAAAGCACAGAGGCGGCCCAGTAACCCGAACGGGAAGCACCACCATTGGCCATTACAAAATACAAGGGATATTTTGCGGCAGCAGTAGATGAATCCAGCAATATTTTTTGCCTGCTACTGTCCGATAGCCAGTTACGGAAATATTCTTTCAGGTTTTGCCGGTTTTGGTAGCTCGCAGTATTTTTCTCTTTTTTTGGCAGACGGGTATAATGTGGTTCAGAAATAAAACCGACCAGGAAGGCCAGGGTAACAAACATAATATGGAAGTTGAACCTGGCTAATATGGATAATAACGCAACAATATTTCCCAGCCCTACAAGCACACCAAAGGCCAGTAACAAGAACGGAAAGGAACCGATCCAGGTAGAAAAATTAACAGAGAAAATGGTAGCTAAATATACAATAACAGCAAAAAAACTAATGATATTGATGCCTATAAAATATTGCCTGTCCTCTTTATCAGTCACCAGCTGACCAAATTTTTTCCAGATGGAAACGTTCTGGTTTTTTAGTGCATATCGTTGTGGATTATCATAGGAATAATTGTTTTTGGCATCTATAATATTTCTCCTGATGAGTATGATGATGACAAAGCAAACCTGGTAAGCCAGTAATAAAATAATCAAGCCCCAGATCCAGCGATACAGTACTACAATAAGTGTGGCTGCAGAAAGCAGTAAATAAGTACTGAGCCTGAACCTTTGCCAGAAATTAATTCTCTGCCTGATGGGTAAATGATCATCTCTGTGTAAAAGCCTGGTGAATATTTGATAGACAAGAAAATACCAGGAGAAACTAAACCAAAAAAGTATGTTGCATACCAGCGTAGACAACTTGGGACTTTGCGGGTACTGCAATTGAAAAAAACCAAGTATTACAATAGTCACACAGGTGAAGCCGAGAATACGTGGTCCCTGCACCCTTAGTGTCAGCCACATCAAATGCCTATCAGTATCCAGCATGGCTTTTGCCTTGGCCAGCAACCTTGTAGTGTACCAGGTAATGATCATCCAGAAGATGAGTGCCAGCAGAAAAAAACCAAACACTTTCCGGTTCTCCAATGTAATAATCATAACGTCCTTTCCCTGCGACAATTTCCAAAAACACAGGTAAGCAAAAAATAAAAAAAGGATCGGGGGAAAAAACAACCACACTGCCCTTACAAAGTACCGCCAGAAATCACCAACAAAAAGATCTTTGTATTGTATTACTTTTTTCTCGGCTTTTTTCTCTGTGGAATCCGTGGTTGTCTCCTGCATAATAATAATGGATCAGGGTGTGATTAAAAAAACAAAGGCATCGTTCTAAGAAGTATTCATGCACATAAAATGAAAATCGCTTGCATTAGAAACTCCTGTATTTCTACAGGAGCGTTTATTTAGATAAATGGTGTTATTTGATCATGGTCTTACTACAAAACCATTTGCTTCATTAAATTTTGCTAACAGGAATTTTTCCTGCTGCTTTTCATCCATAAAACCAAGCATGTTTTTTTCTGCATCGGACAAATCGCTCTTTACGGAAGCCATCTCTGCACCACTCAGGTGATTGCGGTATTCAGGGCCTTCTACCACAACAGCTTCTTCAATACGAGTCTCTGATACTGAGGAAGAAATGGACTGCTCCATAGGCTTGTGGTAGGTGTTGTTGATAGCCCCCTGTTTTTGTTTGTCCAGCTTATCTCTTGGTACAGCATGATCGTACACGGTCTTCAGCTGCTTTGTATTTTTCATATTTCTAAACAATAAGAATCCGCCACCAAGTGCCAACAGAATGCCTGCAAAAATTGGCCAACTGCCCATTACACCTCCCGATTCAGCAGGGTAAGTAAGTATCGCTTTTCCGAAAGTATCTTTCTCTACCTTAGCATCTGTAGTCCCTTCAGGTAAATGAATTTTCAGAGCGTTGCCGTTTGACATAAATAAATAATCCTTGTCAGACAGTTTGGTCATGTCCGGATCTTTTTGATCAAGCTCCAATATCCACCTGCCATTTTTGATCTCTGTACCTCCCAGCATTTTGAAACTTACTTTATTGGTCCGCTCATCAGCATCCTGAGAATATTTAAAATCAGTCAGTTCATATTTTGGAAATTGTTTGATCATGGCATTCTTCAGAATGGAAGTATTGCTACCCACAGTCTGTAAAAAATTTGCCCAGTAAGCAGCATTGTATTTTGTAGTGAACTCGCATAGTGCTATTCCTTTTTGATCTACAGTAATATCAGTCGTCATTTTCACGCCCATATTTCCATCCTCCTGTGCAAGAAGATTGGTGGAACTACATAACAGTAAAATTATACAGGTAAGTTTTATTAAATTCAGTTTCATATATCGTTGGGTTTAATGGATAAAAATTATTGGAGCGTATTTAAAATATTGGTAGTCACTGATTCTCCGTTTACGTTAGAATCTGCCCCTACAGTAATTCCCACTACCCCATTTCCGGATTTTTTAAAAGCACCTACCCAATTAATTTGTATGTCTTGATTGCCCGATACACCCCTGTAGAGTGTATAACCGCCTGCTGCCCCTACTTTCTGGTACTGCAAGCTCATCCCTAAACCCCAACTTTCTATTTTTTGGCGTATATAATTCAGCGCCTGGTCCCCGGTGGAATAACCATCAAATTTGTACACTTCTACGTCCAGGGTATTATTAGCATTTGCATAAGTAACCACATTCTGTGATATAGTATATTGGGTGCGTTTTTGAGCACGCCAGCTGGAGGGATAAGCAAAAGAGACAACACCACTATATGACTTATATCCATTAGGGACGTTGCTCCCTCCTCCTCCACCGCTGCCATCATTTCCTCCACCGCCTCCATCATTTCCTCCGCCACCACCAGTGTTCCCCCCTGTATTTACTCCATAATTAGTATTTACATTTTGAGGAATATTTGCACCGGCAAAGGTCTTCCCAATCTCATCCACTTTTTGTCTTAAGAAATTATCGTCTTTTAGTTCCATGGCAATTGCCCCGTTTTTAATGGCTTCCCTCACATCAAGAAAAGTGTATTGTGGGTCGCCCATTTGCATACGCTCAAGACATGTTTTGAGGCTTTCCATTCCTTTCTGATACGCCTGTTGTGCAGAAAGTGTTCCACCTAATCCTTCTCCATTTACACCCGTACTTTCTATAGCATACCAGTTGCCATTCATTTTAAAACCGGGATAAGCATGACCGGGCACCAGGAAAATGATCGGGTCCATACCCACACACATCATCATACTGGCATGTAGCAGGGAGAGCTCTATACAAAGCCCCGTCTTCCCGCTAACAACTTCTCTTGGCAACCTCAAACTCTGGGTAATTGTACTGGCATCTCCTACCTTTTCTGGTACTCCGCTTGTACCACTGTATACAAAATGGCTGCGTAATGTTGCATCATAGATTCCCATCATTACCCTTACGCCTTCTTCTTCTTTATTATTCACTGCAGCAGCTTCACCTTTTAAGAGTTTTTCCTGCACCTGCTGGGTAAAATATTTAATGATAGGATCCTCCGGTGTTATAAAACAGGAAAGCAATTCCTTGTTATCAAAAGTCTCAGCCCCGGTCCTGATCTCATCCGGCGGAATAAAAGTGTACACAAATTCATTCCTTCCTTTGAAGGTGATGCCAAAATCATTTTCCTGGGTTTTAATATTTTTTCCACTCACAGTTATTTTTACATTTTCCTTACTGCTGGTGGTTCTTTCTACAATGCTGGCAGGCAGATGAGGATAACAATTTACCACCACCGTTTGTCCCGGAAGTATGGTCTCATATTTCTGGATCACTTCTTTATCCATGATCTTGGGTATCTCCACAGATACTTCTACGTTCTCTGCCGCATGGCTGCTGTTGTTGGTCATCACCATTTTAAACAGGCTGTACTTGCCTTCCAGCGCTTCTTCATTTTCGTACACTTTGTACACAGCCGGCATTACTACAGGAGCCTGTGTTATCTTCAGGTCCAGTGTGGCCGGGGAGATCAAAGAATAAACGGGACGGGTAAAGGCGAGTAAAAGTCCGGCACCAATTAAGATAAGCGGCACCAGGTTCGCTTTTGAAAGAACGGGAGATTTGTTCATTTTGGCAGTTTAGTTTAAGTTTAGAAAGGTTTACTATATAAATTTCACCCAGGACTATCCTAAAATAATATTTATAAGTGTAAAATGCAAACAGGTAAATATTAATATATTATGTTTGACCACAAATAATCCAAATGGAGTATTCCCCGGTTTATTTAACTAAAATATCTTTTCGCTACTTTCAATGATGTCTATTTTTATTTAAAATAAAAACATGCTACAAGCCAATACCCGGAAATTATTTTTTTCATGCTTTGTTGCAATAAGTTCCATTTTACTTTTTTCCTGTGCTGATGACACTGCTGAATCAACGCTTGTTTCGGAAAATGTTTCGTCCATTACTGATACTAAACTTCCACCCGGTCAATTTATCATTGATGATAGGGAGGGTTATACAAATGTAAGCTCCGACCCGGTAACCCCGCTGGGTAACATCAAAACAACGGTAACCCCCGACAACGAAATGAGCAAGCCTGACAGGGAAGCTTTCCTGAAAAAGAAATTCAAGAGCCTGCTTATGTTTCATGCAGATGATACTATGACGGTAGATCAGCCAAGACTGGCAACACTTGTTTTAGCAAAAAATAACAGCCTTCTAAATATAAAGAAGGAAGTACTGGACGAAGCTGATGTAGATGACAAAGAAACAAGCGATACTGCTATGGAGATAGGCAGTAAAATGAAAGCCAGGCTGATCCCATTCGATAACTCCAGCGATAAGGGTGTAGAAATAGAAGCGTTGGGAGAAGCCGAGCAATCCTTCACTACTTCGAGAGATAAGATCATCTGGCAATGGAAAGTGACCCCCAAGAAAAAAGGACAACAGATTTTAAAACTCTCCGTTCAGATTGTAGAGAAAGACGGCGAGGTGGTCAATCTACCTGCTAAAGACATTACGGTAAATATTTTTGCCAAGAAAGAAAGCTATTGGGCTATGGTGTCAGACTTCCTGGAAAGGAAATGGGAATTTCTCATCACTGCCTTAATGGTACCAATACTCATTGCTTATTTTACGACAAGAATGAAGAACAAATCTACTCAGTCCCCCGCTCCCCCACCTCCATCACCAGGTGATGCTTCATCAGAAACTGAAACCAAACGGAGAAAAAGAAAAAAATAAAATGAGTGTATTGTTGCAGTAAGAAATAAATTGTTGGCAGGAAAACTTGCCCTTATAAAACGATAATAGTGAGGTGAAAAGGGCGGATAACCAACTAAAAGATTTTTTTGTTACTGAATACCGGATCAAAACAAATTTTTATATTACACGACCTAAACTAAGCGCATGAAAACTTTACTACTGTTCTTAATATTTTTTAATTCATCTTTTACAATAAATCCGGAACCCGCGAGTGAAACGCTTTTTAAACAAATGATTGCCAACAGACCCAATCATATAAGCTCGCCCGGTGCTACACGAACAGTCACTTTCCAGGAATTTAATATTGGAAAACCATTTATTAAAACAATAGAATTTGGGAACACGCCAGGAGCAGATAAAAAAGTAAAAGTGTATCCTGTAATCGCACGCTTTACCCTGGCAACAAATAATTATAATACAGTTACTGGTCAGAAATATACTTCCTCAAAGGATGAATACAGAAGGCCATATGAATTCTATGTTGATAAAACGAACAAGTGGGTTTGTGTGGCAAAAGGACTCACGAAAGAGATGTACTGATAAACACGGCTGTACATATCTTTTATAAAGCTTCATCCCGGTTCGTAACAAACGAAACGGAAGTAGTTTTTTTGCGAGTCTCAAACCAAAGCGAGAGATACGTTTTTCATTATACCATTTGCAAACCTGGTGATTGAAAACGGCAACAAGTTATAATTTGAAAGACTCACCAAAAGAAAAACCACCAAGGTTCCATTTCTCCATTTTTCAAAATCAACAGAGTTACCGCATTGCGTACTTCTATTAACCTATAAGTCCAATATTGAATTCAAAAAAGTGGATCAGCAATAAATGGAATTCATTTATTTAATCCGGTTACAAGCCAGAAGAACTAAGAGGCATCCACACGCCCTTTGGAAGTGGGGCGCATAGTGAGATAATTAAGTAAAATCAAATACGAAAAAAAATAGGCGAAATCCTATCTAAACAGCGCCGATCTTAGAGAAAGGAACCATTTTTGCTCAAAGAAATATGACCCGGTGTTCAATATTTATCCACCTCATTTCTTCACCCCGGTAATTGTATAAAAAAAGCAGGATTGAAAAGCGAACACCTTTCAATCAGCTAAGTTTCTATCAGAAAGGACTTCATAAAAAATGGAAAAAACGCATACTCTTTCCTTTAAGCGCAAAAAGTACCGGGCATTGTACAAACTTGAGACAAGACTTGAAATTCCCATGTTTATCTTATCACTCGCCTGGCTTTACCTGCTTATTGTGGACATGGTAAAAGGATTGGGCGAAATCCAGGGCACTATATTCTTCATTATCTGGGGCATCTTTATCCTGGAATACCTTTTAAAACTATACCTGGCGGCAAGCAAATGGTCGTACATAAAACGAAATTGGATTACACTGCTTGCATTAATAATTCCCGCTTTCAGGGTTCTTCGGTTGCTCAACGCAATAAGGATTTTGCGATCGGCCACTTTCATTTCTTCAACAAACGTGGTACGCTCTTTAACGTCGGGAAGAAGATTTTTAGCGGCCATCAAAGAAGCAGAGGGACCACAACCCGACCCTGAAATGAATATTGGAATTTTGATAGAATACAGTAAAAAGGAATCGCTGGAAGAATTAAATCAGTTTGCCCGGCAGTTAATTTCGGATGTAAAACCAACATTACAGGATGCTACAGGTATCCCATGGATTTTCGATATTACAGATCCGTCACAATTAGCCTCAGATGATGCCAGGCGCCCTTCTGATTTTTTGGATGATACGAGCCTGCGCATGGCAGAAGGACCCTATGATATGATGTTAGTAATAACAGATGTAGCCTTGGCTACGGTAAGAAACCGGGTGGATGCGGGTTTCACTTCTACGGTAGCTCGTATTGCTATGATATCTACAAGAAAGCTGGTGACTACCAGGAGAAAACAGCCGAAGTATTTTTTGAAGGATGACCCTGTAAGGTTTAATGCATCCGCGTTATTCCTGCGTTTGGTGGGAACAATCCTGGGACTTAGCCATTCAAAAAAAAGAGAGTCTACAATTATGTCCTCTTTCGAATTTCATGCAGATCGAAAATCGGTTCCTGGTTTTACGCAGGCAGAGAGAACCGAGTTGCAAAAAGGAAATAAAGATATGCCCGAACGGGAATTACGGGGCGGCAACGCATTTGAGGGTTTTATTTTTCACCTCCTCATGGCATTTCGTCATCCAAAACAATTATTCAGGCCACTGCTGAGGAATAAAGCCATTTTCCTTCCCTTATCGCTTCCAAAGCTGGTAACTGCTGCCGTTAGTCCTTCATTTATCTTGCTGTTCACTGCAGAGATCTGGGATGTAGGAATGCACATGCAGAATTCCGTGGTCATCGCTTTTGCATTCCTGAGCATTATGGGTGCCAGCTTTTACCTGGTTACCATCCAATCACTTTTTTTACCAAGAAAAGAAAAAAGGATTTTGACAGAACACCTGGCCGTAGCAAATATTACTATTTACCTCAGTATATTCCTCGCCTGTATCGGGCTATTCCTGATGGTCGGTTCGCTCATGTTGTTCATGGAACTCTATGTTTTTCCGGAGGACCTTATACAAACCTGGCCTACCTTAAATAAGCCGGACATTGAGTTAACCGATCTCATACGCCTGGCTGCTTTCATTAGCACGGTTGGGGTAACCACGGGAGCATTGGCAGGAGGGTTCGAAAGCCGTTCCGTAATCCGGCATCTGTCACTGTTTGAAAGGCAGAAATAATTCTCTTATGTCCTTTTGGTCGATAGGGCGAAGTCCATTAATTGGTCAGTCAACTTATTTCACTAAACCCTTCTTCCATCGGCTCATTGCTTACATACAACCGGATATAAAACCTTCGCCACGGCGAACAAATAGCTGAGAAGTAAAAATTCGTGCAGATTCGTGCGATTCGTGGACACCCATTTGCCGCAGGCAAATCAATCCGTGAAAATCCGTTTCATCTGTGGCCAACCCTTCTGCCGCAAGCAAAACAACTCATTGCTTACATACATCCGAATATATAACCTTCGCCATGGCGAACAAATAGCTGAGAAGTAAAAATTCGTGCAGATTCGTGCGATTCGTGGACACTCATTTGCCGCAGGCAAATCAATCTGTGAAAATCTGTGTCATCTGTGGCCAATGTATTTTAAAGTTTCAAAGCCACCTTTTATAACTTCAAAAGGTATCCTCAACAATTAGCTTGCATTTTATTTTTATTCTTTGTAGTTTGGAATTAGCCTCAAAATGATAACATCAATTATTTCGATATTGCCAAACAGGGCATACGTTATATTTTATGAATTTTTATTATTTCAATTTAAAATATATATTATGAAACGTAGCATTTTTTCTGTCAGTAATTTCTTTCTCTTCAGCGCCCTTGCACTTCTTTCCTGTAATAAAGAAAGTCCTCAAGAAGCCGTAGCATTGGAAACTATCAATGCCGGAATCAGCTCTGCAAGAGTGGCTGAAAAGTCAAACACTTTTTATGGACCGCAAACACAAATTGCCAATGGTAAAGCCCGCTCATTTATTATTATGTCCCATGACGACGTTCCGTCAGAGTTAGGCATTGAAATAACATCCGATGCCTTTTCGGGGCTTCCGGCAAATGGGCATGACGCATTTCAACTTCCGCTACATCAAAAAGCCCTGGCTGCGACAGCTTTCGATCACATTGTGATGAACTGGAATCCCCACGGTCATCCGCCTCAAGTATTATTTGGAGTGCCCCATTTTGATTTTCATTTTTTTACTATTACAAAAGCAGCACAAACGTCAATTCCTGTTTACACACCCGGAAGTTTGCATGATGTATTACCTGCGAATCAATATTGGCCGGTAGGACACATACCACTCCCGGGCGGTGAGCCGGAAATGGGCAAACATTGGGCGGATATTCTTCGCCCTGTAGCACCAGGAAGTTTTACGCATACAATGATCTATGGTTCATATAATGGTGCAATGATTTTTGTAGAGCCGATGATTACGCTGGCTTACTTACAATCCCTTACACAAAAAGTGAGCGTGCCGTACAACCAACCGGGAGTTTATATGGAGTCGAACACATGGTATCCAACAGTATATAACATGTACACTAATGAAAACAAGACCAAGTATTATGTTACGTTAAGTAACTTCATTCAGTCTATGTAAGCATTTGAAAAAATATACAAAATAGCAATCAGTGCATAAGAAGTGCATTGGTTGCTTTTTATTTTAAATGAGATTGTTTGCTTATTTGGGCTTCAATATCTCTCTCAATTCCTCCCTCTTGTGACGGGAAACTGGTATCTTAAAATGGTCTTCCATAATAAGGAAACCACCGTCACATTTTACAAATTCTTTTATTCTTTTTGTATTTACCAGGTAGCTGCGATGAATTCTTACAAAATGGTTCTGTGCCAATATTTTTTCCATTTCTCCTAATGTTTTGCATACAGTAAATGTAGGCTCTCCTACTAAATGAAGTATGGTGAAATTGCTTTCGGATTCGCAATAAATAATATCTTTTAATGCAACAAATTTATACCCCCTGGCGTGTGGGAAAGCAATGCGTTCCGGTAAATGGTCTTTCTCTGCTTCCAGGAAAATTTCCTTGATATGCTGTAATTGTTGCGAAAAGGAAAAAGACTTTGCTGCCACTTTCTGAATTGCTTTTTTTAGCTCTTCCGCATCTATAGGTTTCAATAAATAATCCACCGCATTGAACTGAAATGCTTTTATGGGAAGTTGATCATATGCAGTAGTAAAAATAAGGTGAAAATTAATTTCTTTAAGATTCGATAAAAGCTGGAAACTATCCATATCAGGCATAGCAATATCTAAAAACACAATCGAAGGGTTCAACAATTTTATTTTCTCCAGGCCATCCTTACTGTTTGATAAAAATGCAACTACCTCCACTTGCGGACAATGTGCTTTGATCAATTTAAGCAGGACCGCAAGCGCATTGGGTTCGTCGTCAATAACAATCGCCGTATAGTGAGCTCCGTTATCTTTCATCTGAAGTAGTTTATAAAAGCCTGGTTAGGATCACCCTTGTTTTTCTTCAATAAGCAAGATCCTTTCCGCTTGCCTGATCAATACTTGTCACGATAAATACATACTGGTTCAAATACTGCCGCCCTTATTCGTGGCACACGAAACTGAAAAAAGTTGTTTCGTGCCGCGAAGCAAGGCCAGGCAACCGATTCCCAATATAATAATATTATCATCAGGCGACTAACTTATTAAAAAATTTTTTATGTCGGATGCATTCCCTTAGCCGTTTTCTATTCTTCGCTGTTGGTCATAAGACCAGGCAACGGCGCCCGGCGCCTTAGTGGGAGCCGTAAGAAAAAGGTTGTTGGAAATAAAAATTTATACCCAAAAGCAGTAGCGATTGCATTGTTTGTTTATCTGAATTTCATTTCTATGATCCCGGTTGTACCTGTCCGCCTGGGTGGAAAACTGTAGAATTCGAATATTCTAAGTCGCACTGCGGAAGACTTGAACCAGTGCCAGACTTTTTTTTCGATTTGCTAAATCATCCAAGGACGGAGGAGTGTACCAACATAGGTGGTGAGAATGTAGCGAAAGATATAAGTCATTACATACAAAACCCCTGGCTTTTTTAGCCAGGGGTTTGTATTTGATTATAAAAATTGATGTAAGTTTTAATAATTCCTTACGACCATTTCTGTACGACGGTTTTTAGCACGTCCTGCAGCTGTATTATTATCAGCAACTGGTTTGGTTTCACCATAACCTGTGCTCTTCAAACGACTGGCTTCTACACCCTGGCTAATCAGGTAGTCTCTCACAGAAGCTGCACGGTTATGAGATAAAGTGTGATTGTACTCATCAGAACCTTGAGAATCAGTATGCCCGTCTATATCCAATAGTAAAGAATTATCTGCTTTCATAAGATCAGCAACACCTTTCAAAGAGGCGAAAGACTTAGGAAGCAAAGCAAAGCTCGCAGTGCTGAAGAATACATTCCTGGCTGCAAAATTTACTTTTTCTATTACTTCTTTCGCTATAACAGGACATCCCTGGTTGCTTACCGGTCCGGGACGATTAGGACATTTATCATCTTCATCATTTATGCCATCGCCATCTGTATCTGGTATTGGGCATCCCTGGTAACGGGCCAAACCTGCAACTGTAGGACATTTATCCATTTCATCATTTACCCCATCACCATCCGAATCTGGTATGGGGCATCCCTGGTATTTTGCAATTCCTGCAACATCCGGGCACTTGTCATCAGCATCAGCTATACCATCGCCATCACGATCAGGGCATCCCTGAAGTGCTGCTAAACCAGGGGTGTCTGGACATTTATCATCAACGTCGAGCACACCATCGCCATCGCGATCTACGATAACTGGTACTGGTGGGAGCGGCGGAGTGCCTGGTATGCGCTTACCAAACAATTTAAATTTTGCTCCAGCCTGTATTTGTTGGTTGTAACGGCCTGGTTCCAGCGACTCATTTTCATCAATTCTATTTAAACCATGTACATACTTACCAAAAAGCGTAACACGGCCCCGCGGAAAAATTTCAACTCCACCCAATATGCCGAATGAGTTGTGGTCAAAATCATCTTCATTATCTACTTCCACCGGCAAAGTTTTGTCTTTTGCCTTAAGTAGAAAATCTGCTTGCCCACCTAAGTTAAATGCAAGGAATCTACCAGCATGAAATTTTAGGAACAACGGAACTGAGAGATAGGTTAGTTCCTGGTTGAGCGTTGTAGCGTTTCCACTTTCATACTTGCTGCCTACACGGGAGTATTGGCCTTGTAGCTCCAGGGCAACAACGTTCCCCAGTGGGAAAGTCACAAATACACCGGGCGCATAACCCCATTTAAACTTGGTATCGGTTCCTGTGATATCGTCAGACAACCTGAATTTGGAATAGTTTGCGGCTCCGAGAACACCACCTGATATGGTGTACCTATCTGCGGTTTGAGCAAAACCACTTGTGACGCATACCAGCGCCATTGCAAAAAATAATAATTTAAAATTCATATAAATAGTTTTTAGTACTTCCCACCTTATAACAATGCCTGTGCCGAAGAGAAATTCTGCAATATCAAGGTGTTTTGGGAGTGTGTTATATATTTAAAATTGAATATCAACAACGGTTGTAGGGGAAGTTGGTTATATTATTACTCCTTATGGCAAATAAATCAACAGTTTAGCACTTGCTATATATATCGTGCTTTCTCACCGAATTTCAAGTTTTCAAATGATCATAACAGGTAGGTAATTTCAGTCTTATCATTTTTTAGCCAGATGGGGAAATTATCTAAACATAGATTTTGCAGTATTCATTTCAAGTTGCAGGTGAAAACACCTTGCAACGGCGCCTGATGTTCGGAGAGTGACAGCTAAATGTTTTCAAGATTTTACGAAATGAATTGTGACTCGTCCTGAAAAAAGTTTACAGGTTAAATAATAAATCCTGTTATAGGTTGACAAGATAAGTTTTCATTTTTTCTTTCTATGTTGTTGTCCTTTTTATAATAGTTTTTCCATAATCTTTTAAGGTTTACATTCTCGT
>JBBQYS010000042.1:0-25282 GCA_038208485.1 Chitinophagales bacterium | reverse complement strand
GAATTAGCTGCATATTTGGTAAGCTCAGCACTTTTCTCATCCATGAATATTACAGGATTTCCTTGTCTTACAAATGGGGCATATAACCTGTTCATTAAGGCAATAGCCTGTTCATTTGTTGTGCCTATCACTACCCTATCAGGCTTCATAAAATCATCTACCGCGACACCTTCTCTCAAAAATTCAGGATTACTCACCACGGCAAAATTATTTTCATTTCCACCGTTTTGTATAATTATATCCTTTACCCTATCAGCTGTGCCCACTGGTACTGTACTTTTATCTATAATGACTTTAAAGTCATTATTCAAATGCTTGCCCAGAGATGCTGCCACTGCAAGAATGTATTGCAAATCAGCGCTCCCATCCTCACCCGGAGGCGTAGGCAAAGCAAGTACAACTATTTCCGCTTCTGCTACAGCTTCGTCTATTTGTGTAGTAAAAAAAAGCCTGTTCTCTTTTTGATTTCTCAAAAAGATTTTTTCAAGGCCAGGTTCGTAAATAGTAATTGTACCAGAATTTAAAGTATTGATTTTCTGTTCATCAATGTCTACACAGGTTACCTGGTTCCCTGTTTCAGAAAAACATGTGCCTGTAACCAAACCAACATAGCCTGTTCCTATAACTGCAATCTTCATAAATGAATATTATTTGAAAAAATTATTTGAAAAAATTTAAAACGGTCTCTACTATGAATTGTTGTTGTTCCTCATCCAATTCTGTATGAATTGGCAATGAGATGACCCTATTGGTAAGGTCATCAGTCACATGTAAATTATACGCACTGCCACCAAAATCTTCCAGCATTTTCTGGCGATGAGCCGGTACCGGGTAATAGATCATGCAGGGTATGTTGTTTTCTGTGAGGTAGTCGTATAAAGCATCTCTGTCAGCATCCTGAACAGTGAGTGTATATTGATGGAATACATGCAGATTGTTTTCCGCTCGTAATGGTGTTTTGATATTCTTGTGCCCTTTAAATGCAGCATCATAAAAATCTGCAGCTTTTCTCCGGGCTTTGATGTAGCTATCCAGGTGCTTTAATTTAATATCGAGGATAGCTGCCTGTATTGCATCGAGCCTGCTATTGCAACCAACTACATCATGATAGTATCTTTTTGCCTGGCCATGAGAGGCAATCATGGTAAGTTTTTTTGCGAGATTTTCATCATCTGTTGTCATTGCTCCCCCATCCCCATAAGCACCAAGGTTTTTACTTGGATAAAAAGAAGTACACCCTATGTGTCCAATTGTTCCTGTTTTCTTTGCTGAACCATTACTAAATGTATAGTCATTTCCGATAGCCTGGGCATTGTCTTCAATTACATATATGTTGTTCCTGTTGGCTATTTCCATTATAGCCTCCATATCTGCAGCATGCCCATATAAATGAACCGGAATAATTGCTTTTGTTCTAGGTGTAATAGCTTGCTCTATTAAGGCAGGATCTATACAAAAGCTATCCGGATCTACATCCACAAAAACTGGTTTAATACCCAGTAAAGCGGCAACTTCAACAGTAGCTATGTAAGTAAAAGAAGGTGTAATCACTTCATCGCCTGCTTTTATTCCCAAAGCCATTAAAGCTATCTGTAAGGCATCAGTTCCATTTGCACAAGGAATAACATAATTACAACCATGATATGTAGCCAGGTTAGCAGCAAAATCTGCCACTACTTTTCCACCAATGAATTGGGAACTTTCCAACACAGCAATTACTGCTGCATCCACTTCCGTTTTTATTTTGTGGTACTGTGTTTTAGTATCCACCATTTGTAAAGGCTTCATAACGCTTACTTAAGGGGCGCAAATATAAGATTTTATCATTTGAGCCTGAGACTAAGCATTTACATTCTCCATTATTTATGGATTAAATAATAATTATAAGATTTTGAATTTCATTTCCTAAGACGTTACATTTGTTATATAACCTGATTCATTGTCACTATTTTTTTATAATCTTTTCCTCGCTTTATATTCTGCTGGCCTAAGGCTGTCGGCTTTGTGGAACCCTAAAGCAAGGAAATGGTGTATTGGCAGAAGAAACCAGTTTTCAAGATTACAAACAGCTTCGGGGGACTGGAAAGGGAAAACAGTTTGGATGCATTGCGCCAGTCTGGGAGAATTTGAACAGGGCAGGCCGGTTTTAGAAACTATAAAAAAACAATACCCGGCTGCAAGAATCGTCCTTAGTTTTTTTTCTCCCAGTGGATTTGAAATAAGAAAAAATTATTCCGGTGCAGACATTGTTTGCTATTTGCCGATGGATGATCGGATAAATGCAAAACGATTTCTGAAGATCATACAACCAACTTTGGTCATATGGGTAAAATATGATTACTGGTATTATTTTCTCAGGGAAATAAACCGAAGAAAGATCCCACTTTTATTGATTGCTGCAAACTTCCGGGCGTCGCAGCCATTTTTTAAATGGTACGGTGGATTATGGAAAAAAATGCTCGGGTACTTCACACAGATCTTTGTACAAACACATTATTCTGTGGAATTATTACAGGAAATTAATGTAACAAGTAGGGTAAGGATTGCCGGAGATCCAAGGTTTGACAGGGTGATTAGTATTGCAGAAGAGAATCGCCCTTTACCGGATTTTATACAAAAGTTTACAGGCAATTCAACAACTATTGTTGCTGGTAGCACCTGGCCGGAAGATGAATTACAGTGGATTCACTTCGTAGAAAAAAATCCTGGCATTAAATTCATTTTTGCACCACACGAAACAGATGAACAAAGTATTAGGGAAGTTTTACTAAAGTTTCCCACTGCTATTAGGTATAGCGAGATGGAAGACCACGCTGAGTTTATGACAAATGTGATGGTTGTAGACAATGTTGGGAACCTTGCATTTTTATACAAGCTTGCACATATAGCTTATGTTGGTGGAGGGTTTAATGAGTCAGGCATACATAATACCCTTGAGGCTGCCGTATATGGCATTCCCGTTGTGTTTGGCCCTCAATACGAAAAGTTTATGGAAGCAAGAGGATTGATAGCGTGTGGTGGAGCAAAAAGTACTAACCTGCCAACAGACCTGGAAAAAATAGTATCAGACTATTTGAACAATGACGAAAAAAGAATTGCAGCCGGAAAGGCTGCAAAAGATTTTGTATATGCCCACCGTGGTGCTACCAAAGCTATATTAAAGTATATTCAGGAAAATCGCCTCCTGATGAGTTGATCAAACTGGCGTACGGTTTCATCTTTATCATTCCAGCCAAGTTTTAATTTCAATTCTCTTTTTATCCAGAATTCTGCTTCTGCATAAATAGAAAATCCGTTTATCGTTTTTATACTTCTTTCATACATGGTCTCATCGCCACGAAAAAGTTTATCAATAAAAACAAAACGATCATTAAGGCCGACAGCTTTTTTCAGGTCTTTAATCGGACCGCCAGACAAAGTTTCGCTGAGCTCAATTTTTTCTATTTTCAATTTGTCATTCAAAGAAGTATTGATATCCTGTCCCCCAATTACTTCATGTATTTCCCTGATTGGCTCAGTCTTTCCTGCATCCTGCTGGTATAAGGTTGGAATATCTTCTATAGGATCAAATTGTATAGAAGGCCGGTTGTGGGACATGAGTACTTCTCTATCGTGGGCATTTTTCTTTATTTCTTCCAGCTCTGCTTCAATATCTTCCTGGTTTACCTGTAGAACTTCTACCGTTTTTTCTTCCTCTTCAGGTTCCTGTACAAGTGAATTTTCAGATTTCACTTCTTCATTCTTTTTATCGGATGTTTCATTTACTGATTCTTCCGGCTGTTGTTCTATTTCCGAAACAGTATCCATATCATACACAGGTGGCACCTGTACTGCAATAGAAGCATTTTCCATTGTATGACTATCGAGATCCTGCACGTGAACCAATTCAGCTTTTAGCATCTGAACTGTAACCAAAATATCTCTAACAGCTACCTGTGCATCTACCTGTGCTCTTATTTTATCCAGAAGGGTCTTCACCCGATTCATAATTTCGATTTTTAAATAAATTAATAAGTAATGCAAAAATAGTTTTGCAGCAAGGCTGATAAACTACAATCTTTGCAAGATTAGGCTTAAAGTTACAAACACATTTCAAAAAGTGGATTAAATGTTTATAGAACCAACTATTGGTAATCAAAAAAAAGGCTGGGTAGAAGTGATCTGCGGCAGTATGTTCAGTGGGAAAACCGAAGAACTTATCCGCAGGTTAAAGCGGGTAAAAATTGCTAATATGAAAGCTGAAATTTTCAAACCGGCAATTGATACAAGGTACGATGAGGTGCGGATAGTAAGCCATGATACAAACTCAATACAAAGTACCCCGGTAGAGAATGCTCACAGTATTTTATTACTGGCAAATGATGTAGATGTTGTAGGGATAGATGAAGCACAATTCTTTGATGAAGAAATAGCATTCGTCTGCGAACAACTGGCACTGAGAGGCGTCAGGGTCATAGTTGCCGGTCTTGATATGGATTATAAAGGAAAACCTTTTGGTCAGATGCCAAACCTGCTGGCCATAGCAGACTATATAACAAAACTTCATGCTATTTGTATGAAATGTGGCGGCATTGCAAATGTTTCGTATAGAAAAACTGAAGAAGAAGGACAGGTATTATTGGGGGAAAAAGAAACTTACGAACCCCGGTGCAGGAATTGCGCCTTTGGGACATAAAAATTTTAATTTAAGATTTTGTTTAAAAGAATTTTTGCCCTTTTCAAAAAAGATTTGTTGCTGGAACTCCGCCAGCAGCATACCTTCTATGGCATACTTCTTTACATAGCCTCTACCATATTTGTCCTATACCTTTCTCTATCTGAAACACTGGATGGCCCTGTATGGAACAGTTTTTTTTGGGTGATACAATTATTTGTTTGTGTAAATACAGTGGCCAAAAGTTTCCTGCAGGAAAGCCGGGGCAGAATGCTTTACTTCTACTCTATCGTTTCTCCGACAGAATTTATCATAGCAAAGATGATGTACAATATTTTGCTGATGGCATTAATGAGTGTGATCAGCCTTATACTGTTTTACCTTTTCTTAGACAATCCTGTTGTGTATGCCTGGCGGTTTGCCGGTATCGTTCTCCTTGGAGGCATCAGCATCAGCCTGGTGTTTACACTCATGAGTGCCATAGCTTCAAAAGCTCAACAAAATGCAGCACTGATGGCAATCCTGGGATTCCCGGTGATTTTACCGTTGTTGTTATTACTCATCAGAATCAGTAAAACTGCATTTGCAGAAGTATTCAGAGAAGGTGCTGTTCTGCAACTTGCGGGCTTTATTGTAATGCTGGATGTGTTGGTTATCGTACTTTCCGGAATTTTATTTCCTTACCTCTGGAAAGACTGATACCGTTATCCCTGGCTCTTTTATTAAAAGATAATTTTACAGAAATGTTTCAGCTGAAAACATTTCTACAAACCTTGCACTTCCCTTACCTTTGCGCAATTCTTAAAATGAAACCCACAATTAGTGCGTAAAAACTGGTGGAAAATATTATCATTCCTTTTGCTGGCATACACAATTATTGCCGGTTTCCTGGGTAAAGTGCCTGCCCTTCCCATCCTCAACGAAAGTATCCGGAACTTGTATTTTCATGTTTGCATGTGGTTTGGCATGATGATACTTTTTATGGTAAGTGTTGTTTACAGCATTAAATATTTAATGAGCAACAATTACCGGCACGACATATTTGCAAAAGCTTTTGCAGCCGTCGGCAGTTTTTTTGGGATACTTGGATATGCCACTGGAGTAATATGGGTATCGGTTACCTGGATCACACAAAATGGTCAGTCATTAGGAACGGTATTGAAAGAACCAAAACTCATTGGTGCTGCAATTGCCCTGCTGATTTACGGCGCTTATTTTGTGCTTCGTGGTTCATTTACCGATATGGACAAAAGAGCCAGGGTGAGTGCTGTATATAATATTTTTGCCTTCGCCATGCTTTTCCCGAGCATATGGATCATACCCAGGCTCATAGGAAGCCTGCATCCGGGAAGCCCTGGCAGTGATAGCGGAAATCCTGCACTGGATAAAAATGATATGGATGCTGCCATGCGGGTGATATTTTACCCTGCTGTAATAGGCTGGACGCTTCTTGGGGTATGGATTAGCACTTTAAAAATCAGACTTCAACTTTTAAAAGATAAATCTCTTCTGAATGAATAAATTATTAAAAATTTATTTTGTTATTACTTGCTTGCTTTTAAGTACAGTAGCAGTTGCACAGGATAATAATGTAGAGATGGCGGATGTTTTACGCAGCAATGGTAAAATTTATGCTGTGGTTGCAGTATGCCTCACCATCCTCATTGGCTTATTCATTTATGTTTTATCCATTGACAGAAAAATAAAGAAGCTAGAAAAATAGCTGGCCTGTTTTTCTACAATAAATTAACTTTCTTTGCCTGTAGAAATAAAACAGGTTATTTATATTTCGATTGCATCCTTAAACAAATTTTATGAGTTCAAATCAGCCTTACAGTTTTTTTCAAAGTGTAGAAAGAAGTTTTGATAAAGCTTCAAAGTTCACCAAATGGGATCATGGAATCCTGGAGCAGATCAAAGCCTGCAATAGCGTATATCAAATGCGTTTCCCATTAAAGAGAGATGATGAAACTATTGAAGTAATAGAAGCATATCGTGTGCAGCACAGTCAACACAAAACTCCTTGTAAAGGTGGTATCCGTTTTAGTGATGAAGTAAACCAGGATGAAGTAATGGCTCTGGCTAGCTTGATGACCTACAAATGTGCCATTGTAAATGTGCCATTCGGTGGTGGTAAAGGTGGTATCAAAATTAACCCTAGAAATTACAGCAAATACGAGTTGGAAAAAATAACCCGTAGGTATACTGCAGAACTGGTGAAGAAAAATTTTATAGGTCCTGGTATAGATGTTCCGGCTCCTGATTATGGAACCGGTGAAAGAGAAATGGCATGGATCGTAGATACATATGCTTCTTTGAAACCCGGAGAAATAGATGCTGCAGGTTGTGTAACAGGTAAACCAGTGACGCAAGGTGGTGTAAGAGGAAGAAAAGAAGCAACTGGTCTGGGAGTTTTCTTTGGCATCAGGGAAGTGTGTAATATGGCGGACATCATGGAAAAACTTGACCTGCCAGTTGGTATTAAAGGAAAGCGTGTTGTTGTACAGGGCCTCGGAAATGTGGGTTATCATAGTGCAAAATTCTTCAGGGAAAGCGGAGCTAAAGTTATTGGCCTTGCAGAATTTGAAGGTGCTATCTATAATGAAGATGGATTGAATGAAGACGAGGTTTTCATGCATAGAAAAGAAACAGGAAGTATCCTGAATTTCCCCGGAGCAACTAACCTGGAGATCAATACAGATGCGCTGGAACTGGATTGCGATATCCTTATACCGGCTGCATTGGAGAATGTGATCAACGGTGATAATGCACAGCGTGTAAAAGCAAAAATAATTGGTGAAGCTGCAAATGGTCCTTGTACACCTGAAGCAGATGAAATTTTCATCAAGAGAAATATTCTTTGTGTCCCGGATATGTACCTGAATGCAGGTGGTGTGACGGTAAGTTATTTTGAGTGGTTGAAAAACCTGAGCCATGTACGCTACGGCAGAATGGAAAAAAGATTTACAGAGAACATGAACGCACGTATTCTTGGTCAGATTGAAGAGCTGACTGGCAAAGAGGTAAGCGACATAGAAAGAAGTTTCATTATGCATGGCGCTGATGAGCAGGACCTGGTACATAGCGGACTGGAAGAAACAATGATTGCTGCTACAAGAGAGATCATGGAAATTTGGAAAAATAATCCTGAGCTTCCGGATATGCGTACTGCAGCTTATGTAAGTGCTATCAATAAAGTAGCAACAAGTTATAGTGAGCTTGGTATCTTCCCATAAAAGATTTTATAAAATATATTCCGACCTCTGCAATATTGCAGAGGTTTTTTTATAACCGGGAAAATTCGGGAAAATCATTTATCTCCCGGAAACCATTAGCGGCTTTTTCGTATGCAGCGCAGTAACTTCCATTACTGATAATGAAATATGGGGCCTGCAACATACGGTTATAATTAATTACCTGCAGTAAAGTATTAGCAGATAGAGGTACATTCATTTCTTTGCATTCTATCACAAGATTAGGTTGCATCTGGTTATTAAAAACCACAATGTCATATCTTTTAAAAACCTCACCCATATTGATTTTTTTCTCTACAGAGATCAGGGATAAAGGATAATTTTTGATGTGAACAAGGTAGAGTATCAGGTTCTGTCTTACCCATTCTTCCGGTGTGATCTGCAACCATTTTTTTCTTACAGGGCAAAAGATCAATTCCTTTTCTCCCTCCTTTTTAATAGAAGGTTTTTTGTCGGGAAAATTCAATTTGATCATGCTGCAAATATAACCGAGTATGAAGTTCTCAGAATAGCGATTTACAAAAATTAATGGAAAACAAAAATGAACGTTTAGATATCAGTTAATTGAAACATATTATTTATCGTATTTTTATCTGAATATAAAATTTACATGAAGACAAAAGAAGAAATTGTAGAAAACTGGTTGCCGAGATACACAGGGCAAAAATTAAAAGAGTTTGGACGGTATATTCTCCTCACAAATTTTTCAAATTACGTAAACCTTTTTGCTGCCTGGAATAATGTAGAAGTAAAAGGATTGGATAGAAGTATGCAATGCGCTACTGCTGACGATATCACGATCATTAATTTTGGTATGGGAAGTCCCGGAGCTGCTACCATTATGGATTTACTTACTGCCATTGAACCAAAAGCAGTGCTGTTTTTAGGCAAATGTGGCGGACTCAAAAAAAGAAATAGTATTGGTGACCTCATACTGCCAATAGCAGCTATAAGAGGCGAAGGAACTTCTAACGATTATTTGCCAGCTGAGGTACCAGCGCTACCGGCTTTTGCCTTGCAGAAAGCCATTAGTACTACCATCAGAGATTTTGAATGCGATTACTGGACAGGTGTATGCTACACCACCAACAGAAGGGTTTGGGAACATGATGAAAATTTTAAAGCCTACCTCAAACAAGTCCGGGCTTATGCCATAGACATGGAAACAGCTACCATTTTTACCGTTGGATTTTACAATAAAATACCTACCGGAGCACTACTCCTTGTCAGCGATTCTCCAATGATCCCAGATGGTGTGAAAACTGAAGCGAGTGACATAAAAGTAACTGCAAAATTTGTAGACCGTCACCTTAAGATTGGCATTGAATCCCTGAAACAATTGATGAATAATGGTCAAACGGTAAGGCATCTACAGTTTTAAATTATGCTATGCTTCCTTTGCTTCAAGTAAAAAATCTTAGTATTTCATTTGAACATAGCCTAGCTGTCTCAAATGTAAATTTTGTACTGGGGAAAGGAAAAATATTAGCGGTAGTTGGTGAAAGTGGTTCCGGAAAATCATTAACTGCATTAAGCATTCCTGGTCTATTACCTGGTAATGCTACAATGCAGGGAGAGATTATTTTTAATGATCGTGATGGTAATCCGGTTTCTCTTACAAAGCTTCCCGAAAAAGAAATGATCAAGCTGAGAGGAAGCGCTTTTAGTATGATCTTCCAGGAACCAATGACATCTTTGAATCCGGTACATACCTGTGGCGACCAGGTGATGGAAGCCATTTTGCAACACCATAATATTTCAAAAAAACAGGCCAGGGAAAGAGCGATTGAACTTTTTAAAGAAGTAGAACTTCCGGAACCTGAACTCATGCTTAAAAGATACCCTCACCAGGTAAGTGGCGGACAAAAACAGCGGGTGATGATAGCCATGGCTATGAGTTGTAATCCGGCATTACTTATTGCAGATGAGCCAACCACTGCACTTGATGTAAGGGTGCAAAAAAGCATCATAGAACTGATCAAAAGGATACAGCAGAAAACCGGGATGTCCGTTTTATTTATCACCCATGACCTTGGGCTTGTAGCAGAGATAGCAGATGACATACTGGTGATGCGGAAAGGTGAAATTGTGGAACAGGGCAAAGCAACGAGAGTACTTCATCAGCCTGAGCATTGGTATACAAAAGCCCTGCTCTCCTGCCGCCCTACTCCCGAAAAAAAAGGTAGTAAACTAAAAACTGGTGCCGATTTTGAAGAAACAAGGGAACAAAATACTAATGAAAAAATTCATAAAAATGAAGTTCTAACTCAAAAAACTACTTTAGAAGTTAGAGACCTGACCGTGAGCTTTCCCAAAGGAAAAAAAAATATTTTTTCAGGGAAAAGGGAAAGAATGATTGCTGTGAATGAGGTTAGTTTTGAAGTAAGAGAAAACGAAATTGTAGGTTTGGTAGGTGAAAGTGGTTGTGGCAAAACCACTTTAGGAAAAACAATCATGCAACTAATACAACCCGATAGCGGGGAGGTTTTACTGAATGGTATAGACCTGAATAAACTTTCCACAAAAAAATTAAGACAGAGCAGGAAAGGTTTTCAGGTCGTTTTCCAGGATCCTTTCGGATCACTGAATCCCCGGATCAATATAGGTAATGCAGTACAAGAACCGCTGGAGATTCACCAACCAGGTTTATCAGCTGCAGGAAGAAAAGAGAAAGTGAAGGAGTTGTTGCGGCAGGTAAAATTGCCTCCTGAGTCAATTCATAAATACCCACATGAATTCAGTGGAGGACAGCGGCAACGAATTTGTATAGCCAGGGCACTTGCAGTAAATCCCAGTTTCCTTGTATTTGATGAAAGCGTTTCTGCCCTTGATGTAAGTGTGCAGGCACAAATCCTGAACCTGATCAATGAACTAAAACAGGAACTTAATTTTTCTGCACTATTTATTTCTCACGATCTCTCAGTTGTTTATTATCTCTGCGATCGCATTGTTGTAATGAATAAAGGAAGCATCGTAGAAAGCGGCATTGCAAATGAAATTTTCTTTCATTCAAAAAATGAATATACCCGTGCTTTAATAGAGGCTATTCCCGGCACTACAGCGCTTTAATAATCAGCATCAAATATTGACCTGTTATTATCATCATCTATGTAAAAATATTTTCCGCTTTTCCTGTAATCATACTCCAGCTTCTTTAATTCTTTTTTAAACTGTGCCATCAATGGTTCATATTCTACTAAAGTCTTTTCTGTAAAACTTGTAAAATTATCCTCGTAATCAATATTCTTTTTGTCCAAAGGTTGTAAACCTGAAATAGCTATACGCCACTCATCATTGGGTTTTATCCTATACCTGTAAAAATAAACCCTGCCATTTTCATTTCTGAAATTTATTATGTCCTCGCCCATCAATTGAAGAGAATCTACTTTTTTGTAGCTGCTGATAGAAAGCAGGTTACTTTTTGCCAGGTATTCCTGGTTAAGGTATTCTTTCGGGAATAAATTCAATGCTTTGATCTTCTTCAGAGAAAAATATAATTGAGATGCATACTTAGGTTCAGATGCAAGTGATCTCCAGATTTCCTGGTTTATAGTATGACCATTTCTTTCCATCAGTATTGCTGTAGTTAGCAAAAGTTTTTTATTTTCTGTTGTTAGTATTTTATCAAACAACTCTCTCACATTTTTCTGCTTATTATAAAATGGCATCATTAGTACTGCCTGTTGATAAATATCATATTCGTCCGTATCATCATAGTTATAGCTGTCATTATTTTCTTCTGCTTCTTCCGGCTTTTGTTCTGCCAGTAAAGCTTCCTTCATTTTATTTTCATCCTTTGCTTTTTGCTTTTTTAAAGCCATCCTGGAATCTATGTAAAGAGGAGTAAAATATTGTTTATACTCCCTGCCAGTGACAAAACCACTGTCCACAAGGAGTTTCAGCAGATCGTGCACAGGCTCTTTATAGTCACTGATTGTAGTAAAAGCCATGAGGTCTTTAATATAATGCTGGCTTAATTCCAAAGTATCAGTAAATAAACTGAACAGGTCAAAATAATCACTCCTGCTTTCAAATACTGGCGGATCTTTCATCATAATATTTACAATCCCGGTGAATGCCTTTTTGGATTTTTGGCGTGCCATTGCATACAAAACCTCGTTTTGAAACAATACTGTGTCTGCAGTTTTATTGTAAATATCTGTAAGCAAATCTGGAATATATGAACGATCGCCTTCAGAAATATATCCTAATGCTGCAATGAATTTAGTTTTTACAGAGAAATAATCTTTTTCATGTATGCTCATCCCATTGATAGACTGTGTGAGCATTGGGGCATCTGAAGCCACAAAATCTACATTACTAACTGCCTGAATTGCCAGGGCATGGGTAGCACTGTCGCCATGATGTAAATCATCAAAGTATAAAACGGTTTTACTTTCCAGCGGATTGAATGTACTGTCGGTTTTATATGGTTTGAAACTGCTGAAAAAGCTTTGTTTAAATGCATCGTCGGGGATAGAACTACTGCTCATTGTAGAGAGTACAAATAATTTATTATCAGCTATCATCACCTGGCGTAAAATGTGTCGGGTGCTGCCGGTATCACTTAAAGTGAATTTATATCCATAAATATCTTTTCCGTTATTGATCAATTGCTTTGAAGCAAGAACCATATCCTCATTTACAAAAGCATCTATCAAATCTTTCCAATATTTTGCAGAATCAGTGAGAGAGAAATATTTAGGATATTCCTGAATATAAACTCCTACTACCTGCCCGGAATTTTCATCTTTAAAAACTGCATTACGGGAATTATGCCAGTAGGTTATTGTACCATTTGCATTATTACCATTACTAATGTCCTGGACAGACTTTTCAATTAATTTCCTGATCCCTGCATCAAGGACAGGTATGACGGGAGTTTGTACAGAAAAATTTAGAAAACTATCAATGTAAAGCTTTTGTTGACCATACTTGTATGGAGCCCAGGTAATGGCCTGTGAAAATGCGAAACTGCTGTCAGCAGCATCCATCGTCTTTTTAGAAATGCCATAATAATCAGCCCCTTTTAGTAAGAAAATACTATTTACATATCCCGAATCCTTAAGCTTATCTCTTGTATACAATGCTTTGTATCCAAGGTATTCACCCCACTCCCGGTAAAGATTTTCTCCAAAAATATCAGGATTGATAAACGACTCATGCATCAGGCCAATATCAAAACTATCCTCTGCTATAAAATCATAATTATTAATCGTCTTTTTCATCACGAGGTAAGAAGCACCGGCAGCTTTACTTTCATACTCCCATCTTTCTTCTTCCCCGCCGGTTTTAGTTGCAAACCCAGCGCCTGGTAACATAATATCTAATCCTGGTATACTATTAAGTTCTGAAGAAATAGAATTGTTGCGAAGGTTGATGGAAGAAAAAAAAGTTGTAGCCTCAGTTCCTGCAACATACTCTTCTCTTCCACTCATTTTAAAAATAAACACCTCGAACGGACTGGCAAATATTTGATAGCGTTGGAGATTACCGGTTCTTGTTCTATTCGTGATATCCCAACCCTTATAACCATTTTTCTCAATCCTGATTTTGCTGATAATTCTCCCCGGGATATTTTCATACAACAGACTATCAGTTTTAGAAAGTATCTCCTCAGTAGTTTTTCCGAGGAAGGAGGCATAGGTCTTTACCCTTGTCACCATGTAATAAGAACCGTTATTCATATCAGCATACTGCCTGCGGTTAAGTGCGTCCCTATCGTTTTGTAAAGAATATAAAGTACCGGGCACACTTACAGAATAAATACTATCCGCAGAATATTGAGTGGTAAAGTGTACCGGCACCGTCACTTTTTCCAAGAGCTCCTTCTGGGCAGCATCACGATCTGTCATCTTCATTGGTCTCAAACGATACCCCATGGCACGAAGTTGTTCTATAACCCCTCGTGGGCCTGGAAGATGAGCTGCACCTACACCAACGAAGAGTGAGCGATTTTGCAAAATGGTATCAATACTTTTCGCTTGTATATCATTTCTTTTGTACAGGAATTTTTCTGTAAATGCTTTCGAATTTTCCAGTACAGTGTTGATGGAATCCATAAGATCAAGGTCGCCTCTCCGATATGCATTTTGCAATTTTTCTACCAGGGAGGATCTTGTTTCGCCGGCCAGGTCCACCTCTGGTTTTTTCTTCTCTTTGGCCATATCCATATAGGCTTCAAAGACCAGCTTTTCTGACTCGTAGTAGTTTTCCACACCGGCAGGTTTTTTACCCAGCTTTCTTCCTGTTTGAAAAATATAAAGATCCAAAAAAGTATCTTCTTCAAAATCCTGCTGTTGTTCGTAAGAACGATACAGCAGGCTGTTCACTACCGGGGGCTCGCTGCTAAGTGCAGCTTGTAATTCTTTATCAAAGTTTTTTATTCTAAAACTGTTTTGCGTAAAATAATTTCCACCTGCTTCTTTGGAAAAAGTACTATAGTTTTCATTGATCCTATTTAAACGGATCATTTCCGGTTGCCATACTTCTGGATTCAACTCCAGCGCCACTGCGTCTACATTTTTAAGCGCATAATAAAATGAATCACTAAGGTGGAAAGCAAGTTTATTGCTTACATGCATGGTTCCAAAAAGATAGGAGGGCTTTTTTAGGTTGTTTCCTGTGATCTCCCACAGTAAGGCAGGATATTTTTTATTATCCTGTGCATAAGTAGAAAATGAAAAACATGTAAAAAGGAAAAGAAAAAAAACTTGCGTAAAAAATTTCATAGAGGTCTCTTTGTCTGCGTCTGAATTTTGGTGTGGTATATGTACTATCAGGGTATGATTTGTAAAAAAAGGAATGAAAAAATATAAAACCAGGTATTATAAGATACTTCAATAATAAAACTCCATAAAAATATATTTATTTTGTTACCTTTGCCCACTTTCTTAAAAAAATCATGCCGTAACATGATAAGTGCCTTTCATATAAACTTAAAGGCTACCCTTCATGCCAGCTCTGGCGTTTTTTCTGAGAAAAGTTTCCATTACAAACCCAAATACTAAATATACAAAATGAAATTATCTCAATTCAAATTTGATCTTCCACTGAACCTTATAGCCCAGCATCCTTCTAAAAAAAGGGAAGAAAGCCGTATGATGGTTGTACACCGCAAAACGGGACAGATAGAAGATCGCTCATTCAAAGATATAATGGAATACTTTGATGATAAGGATGTTTTTGTGGTAAATAACACAAAAGTTTTTCCTGCAAGAATGTATGGCCGCAAAGAAAAAACCGGAGCTAAGATTGAAGTTTTCCTTTTAAGGGAATTAAATAAAACAAATAAACTTTGGGATGTAATTGTAGATCCGGCAAGAAAAATAAGGGTTGGCAACAAACTTTATTTTGGAGAGAACGATGAATTGGTAGCAGAAGTTATCGATAATACTACCAGCAGGGGCAGAACTATTCGTTTCTTATGGGATGGTTCCGATGCAGAATTTAAAGAAATTCTGCATTTAATGGGAGAAACTCCATTACCTAAATACATCAAGCGCAAACCAGAAGAAGATGATAAAGAACGCTACCAAACGGTATATGCAAAGCATGAAGGTGCTGTTGCAGCCCCGACTGCAGGTATGCACTTCAGCAAAGAACTGATCAAAAGACTGGAGATACAAGGTATACGTTTTGCTGAGGTGACGCTGCATACTGGTTTAGGAACTTTCCGTCCTATAGAAGTAGAAGACCTGAGCAAACATAAAATGGATGCTGAGTATTATAAAATTGAAGAACCTGCCTGCGAAATTGTAAATAAAGCAATTAAAGGAAAGCAGAGGATATGTTCTATAGGTACCACAACAATGCGTGCTATGGAGACTTCTTATTCTGCAGAAAAATTATTAAAACCCTCTGAAGGCTGGACGAATCACTTTATCCATCCTCCCTATAATTTCAATATTGCAGATTCATTGGTTACTAACTTTCATCTGCCTAAAACCAGCCTGCTGATTATGGCATGTGCGTTTGCAGGATACGATCTGATGATGGAAGCTTATAAAAAAGGAATTAAGGATAAGTATCGTTTCTTCAGCTATGGAGATTCTATGCTGATTATCTAATATAAAAGAATTCAAAACTTTATCCCCTTTCTCTTCTGAAAGGGGATTTTTTATTATAAATAAAAAAAGGGCAGGATAAAAATCCCAACCCTTAAAATTCCAATATCCCTCTTGAAAAACTACTATAATACACGTAGTAGCATCTCTTTTAGTTTGACCCAGGACCATAATTTTTTAATAATGGAAAAAGAAAAAGAATCCTCTTTTGTTTAAAATGTGGATCATTCTATTCTCATCCTCATTTCGTTATCAATGATTTGGAACAGATCATCTGGTTGATAGGTACGCCATTGTGAGAGTTCTACGAGGGAAATATATCGTTGTAAGTGTGCGTTTTTAAAATCGTATTCACTCTGCTTCGGGAGGTCTATCAATACGATCCAGCCATGATCATCTTCCAGCTGTTCATTCCATTCTTCATAATAACTGTCGTCACTGCTGTGAAAATTTAGAACACCTTCTCCTATCAGGATGAACTTTGTAATGCCGCTTGTATAAAGCTGATCAGTGATCTCTCTCCTCAGCGTCATGATATCATTTTCAATTGCATCATTCCATTCGCCAAATAATTCAATTACCGCAAAATGTATCTCGTAATCCACATAAAGCAATTTTATGTAAAGCGTTTTACTGCCAAAATAATCCCACTGGGGATGGATATAATAATTATATACTGTTTGAGAATAACCAAACTCATTATATTCTCTCTCAAAAAATGGAGACTGCTCATCTTCTTCTGCAGTGTAGAGATGGCGCCAGTTATAGAATGGTTCTATGTCTTGCATATATAAAGTCCAAAGTTTTTATTCAATGTAAATCATTGCTACAGTTGTGCCAAAGATTTTCAACAAAAAAGCAAACAGTTTTACATTTTTTTAGCTTCGTTCATTACTTACCTTTTGTTTTAAATAATAGAGTTTGTGTAAATAAAAAGGCTGCCTTTTGGCAGCCCTTTTCACTTATTAACCCTAAGAAACAATTATTGTATGATAACCTTATCAGTAAGGACTATTTCTTGTTTGTCATTGAAAACTTTCAGCATATAAGAACCTTTTGCCGGACGTGAGTTAATGAACACTGTCACTATTTTTTGTCCTTTAGCCAAGGAAGTTTTTTGTTGTGTGATTGCTCTTCCTGCAAGATCAGTAACGATGAAAGTAAATACCCCATCAGCTTTATCATCAAGTTGTACTTTAAATGAAGAACCGGTTACAGGATTTGGATAAACCTTCGTATTAGCATCTACTTCATAAGAAGTGATTGGCTCCGCTGCACCAAAACGGCTGGCTCCATCTTTTTCTTTCTGAAATAATTTTGCAGAACCTGCAAGGTCAGATGCATTGTATTTCACATCAGATCCTTCTATTTTTTCTGCCGCAAGTGTTTTCATGTCTACAGCATAATAGCCTTCAAAAGTTATTGCACTTACTACGATAAGTTTTCCCTCTGCATTTACAGCAGCACCATTCGTAGTAAATGTTCCCGGAAGACCAGTAATAGATCCTTTAAAAGTAGCAATCATATTTTGTGGATCTACTTCAAAAACATGGCGGTTTGCACTGATCACCCATAGTTTACCGTAGGCATCTGCAACCATATCTCCACCCCAGCTACTGCACTTATTATGGATAGAGATAGTAGCGTTAGATTCAGCATCTATCAGCGCACCAAGGGAGCGGATAACCGGTGTTTTTGAAGTTGTAAATTCCAATAAATTATTTCCATCATTGCTCAAAGCATATCCTTTACCATTTGCAGCAATGGTCATTCTTGTTATGTTGTTTGCTTCTTCTCTTGCATCTGCAGAAGGCATAACCAGGTTTGTTTTCAGGCTATAAAATTTAGACGCATCACCATCATTTACATTTACCCAACGAAGCTCTCCTACCCTCATTGGCATAAAATATAAGTTTCCACTACGATCATCATAAGCAGCAGCTGCTACGAATGTTCCGGTTGGGTATACTGGTGAGCCAAAAACATTTCCGTCAGTTACAGGATCTGCTGTATTACGGGAACTGATATCTGTAAGGGTATAATTTGTTTTGCTTCTTTCAAAAAGTGTTGATTCTACCTTACCAGAGCCAAGGTCTACCTGGCGAATATTCATCCAAAGGTAATCCTGGTTACCATCACCAGTAATAGCAAAAGCCTTGTTGGCGTTTTTTTGACTAAAACCAGAAAACCCGGCAAGTAGTAGCGCAGAAGAAAGTAAAATTTTTGATTTCATGAGGTAAATTTTTAAGGTCTGTGAAGTAATTATATCAAGTTGATGCTACAATTTAATACAATTACACAAAAAATGAAAATAAAAGTTAAATACCGCTGTGATAGTTGATAAGTCCATCCATCGGGCTTTTCAAAACCTTGCCCATTGTGAACTGGTGCGTATCGCATACAGACGACAAAATATCTTGAAAATGAAATGCTACACTACCGGTAAAATGTATGGGTTCGTTCCAGCTTTGGGTATACTTATACAGGTGGTAGTAAAAGAAATCATGGAAGGAATCCTCCAAAATATTTTCAATCATATAATGCCCCCTGTTTTGGGCAAGGAACATAGAAAAACCCGCCATGTATTTATTTGGTAATGGTTGCTTGTATACTGAATTTAAAATTTCAGCAGAATTGGTTTTGTATTCCTCGTCGAACCGTTCCATCAGTTCATCATCAAATGTATGGTAGAGGTAATGTTGCAGCACTTTTTTTCCTAGTTGTGTGCCCGCTCCTTCGTCACCCAATATATAGCCAAGTCCGGGATTGTTTTTCATGATCTTTTTTCCATTATAATAGCAACTGTTAGACCCTGTTCCCAGTATACATGCCACCCCTTTTTCATGCCCACATAAGGCCCTTGCTGCTGCCATCAGGTCATGATCTACAGTAATGGTTGCGTCAGGAAAATTGTGTTTCAGGGCTTTCTTTACAATACTTATATTGTCAGGATTACTGCAGCCTGTTCCATAAAAATGCACGTCGGAAGGCATCTTATTTTTCAACTTCGGCACTATCTTTTCTGACATTACAGCACTCATTTCGTCAGTGTTCATAAAATATGGACTTAGCCCTGTCGAACTAAGTTTTGTTTTTTTTCCTGCTGAAACAAGGCACCATTCCGTTTTGGTAGATCCGCTATCTGCTATTAATATTGACTGCATAAAATGAAAATAAACTTTTATATATGATAAAGCGAAATTAAAGACTGGAAAGAAAAAATTATCTTCGTGCGCTGAAATTATTAATCAATCCATAAAGTGTTTTTCACTTCAGATCTATATGACAAAAAATAACAGGCAGGCCTGGTTTCCTTTCATTGTATGCCTTGCCATTGTAGCAGGAATTTTTCTTGGCTTTTATTTAAAGTCCGCTATCCCCGGAAAAAATTTTTTTACAGTAGAAAAAGCTAGTCCGCTGGAGGAGATCATCAGCCTCATCAAAAACAAATATGTAGACACCCTTGACCTGAAAGCGATCAATGATAGTGCAATTGCGGTGGTGCTTTCCCGGCTGGATCCTCACTCCGCCTATATTCCAGCCCGTGAACTACAGGCTATAAATGACGACATGAAAGGGAGTTTTTTTGGAATTGGTGTAGAGTATGACATGATCTCAGATACAGTACATATCATTAATGTATTGGAAGAAGGCCCGGCTGCTACAGCAGGAATGAAGATTGGCGATAAAATTTTAAAAGCCGGAGATAGTATCATTTCGGGCGTAAAAAGAAATGCCCTTTCTATAAGAAATATACTAACGGGGCAGATGGATTCAGAGATAAAAATTGATATTCTAAGAAAAGGAAACAAAAATACAATTACTGTCATCCGCGGAATAATCCCCATCAAAAGTGTGGATGCCGCCTATATGATCTCTCCGGGTGTTGGCTTTTTACGCCTGAATCGCTTCAGCACCCAAACTTATTCTGAGTTTATGACAAGCCTGCTGGAGCTCAAAAAAGCAGGAATGCAAAAAATGATCCTGGACCTTAGAGATAATGGTGGCGGTGTCCTGGAAGAAGCTGTAGAAATAGCAGATGAGTTCCTGGCGGGTGATAAACTGATCACTTATACAGAAGGTGTAAATTCTCCTAAGAAAGAATACCGCTGTCGCAGAGAAGGACAGTTTGAAAAAGGAGAATTAGTGGTATTGTGTAATGAGGGTACTGCCAGTGCCAGCGAAATCTTACTGGGTGCTTTGCAAGACTGGGACCGTGCTACCATCATAGGACATACAACTTTTGGAAAAGGACTGGTGCAGGAACAATATATGCTTTCAGACAAAAGTGCTTTGAGACTTACCATAGCCAGGTATTTTACACCATTGGGGAGGAGCATTCAAAGAAGCTATGAAAATGGAACACGTGCTTATTATGCAGATGCATTGAACAGGTTGGGAAGTATAAAAAAAGATAGCGTGCTTCGGGATAGTTCAGCTGCATTTAAAACCCCATCAGGAAAATTACTTTTTAGTAAGGGAGGAATACAGCCGGACATTTATGTTGCCGGTGATAGTATTCAAATAACAAAAATCACCCGCTCATTAATACAAAAAGGCGTCATCAATCAGTTTGGTTACAGGTATTACCTACAGCATCCTACGTTAGCAGACGAGTATAAAAAACCATCCCGGTTTGTACAGGAGTATTTACAAAATGAAGATAATTGGATGGTATTCCAGGCACTGGCAGCACAGGATTCTGTAGACTTGAGTAATGTGAGTAGTGCAGAAAAAGAATATTTATTAAAAGCATTAAAGATATCCCTGGCACGCCAGCTATATAGAAATGAAGGTTTATATGAAGCTGCCAATAAAGATGATGCTTTTGTAAAGAAGGCATTAGAAGTACTCCGCTAAATAAGTTCAAAATACAAAAATCGCCCCGAAGGGCGATTTTAAAAAATTCAGGTCTTCAACTTTTTTTTTGGTTTCTCACAGAATACCTGATTTTTCAAAGTGGGGATATGGATATTTGAAACAAAGATAAATGTCCGGCTTGAAACTCAGTGTAACGTATTCTACTATAGTTATGTAGTAAATATACTATGTGGTATAGAACCATTGAAGTCAGTTATTTCATTTTGTTACATTTGCAAAAAAAAATTATGTGGTTAAATAATATATTAGAAACTATTGGGGATACCCCGTTGATCAAATTGAACAAGATCACGAAATCTTTGCCTTGTACAGTTTTAGCTAAGGTTGAATATTTTAATCCGGGAAATTCTATCAAAGATAGAATGGCGCTCAAGATGCTGGAAGTAGCAGAAGCAGAGGGTAAAATAAAACCGGGTGGCACTATCATAGAAGGAACAAGTGGTAATACCGGGATGGGGCTTGCACTGGCTGCATGTATCAAAGGATACAAATGTATTTTCACTACTACTGATAAACAATCCAAAGAGAAAGCCGACATTCTCAAAGCAGTAGGTGCAGAAGTAATTGTATGCCCTACCAATGTGGCACCCGAAGATCCAAGAAGTTACTATTCTGTAAGTAAAAGATTATCAGAAGAAGTACCCAATAGCTGGTATGTAAATCAATATGATAACCTGGCTAACAGGCAGGCACATTATGAGCAAACCGGCCCGGAGCTTTGGGAACAAACAGAAGGAAAAATCACCCACCTTGTAGTAGCTACCGGAACCGGTGGAACAATTGTAGGGACAGCCCAATACCTGAAGGAGAAAAATCCTGATATTAAAATCTGGGCTATTGATAGTTATGGTTCTTTGCTGAAGAAATATTTTGAGACCGGAGAATTAGATGAGAAGGAAGTGTATCCTTATATCAGCGAAGGTTTTGGTGAAGATTTTGTTCCGGCCAATTATGATATGTCATTGATTGATGCATTTACAAAAGTTACAGATAAAGATGGTGCTGTAATGGCACGCAGGATTGCTAAGGAGGAAGGATTGTTTTGTGGATACAGTGCTGGCAGTTGTCTGCAAGGTCTTTTACAACTGAAAGACAGCCTGAAAAAAGACGATGTTGTCGTTTGTATTTTTCATGACCATGGCAGCAGGTATATTGGAAAAATATACAATGATGAATGGATGATGGAACGTGGTTTCCTGGATGTAAAGACATTCAAGGACCTCATCAGTGGCCGTGGCACACAACATACCATTACGCTAAAACCTACCGCAACAGTTATGGATGCTATCAGCGCCATGAAAAAATATGACATAGAAAATATACCGGTAGTGGATGCAGATGGAAAAAATGTAGGCGCCATCTCCGAAGCAGGTTTATTTAATAAAATACTTGATGATGCTTCAGTGAAAGAACAAGCTTTGGAGAAGATCATGGAGAAGCCATATCCGGAAGTTTCTTTTGATACACCGGTTGAACGTCTCAGCAAATTCATCAACAAAGAAAATGGAGCTGTACTTAGTATAGATGATACCGGCATGTACCATATTGTCACCAAATACGATATCATACAAAGCCTGGTAAAATAATATGTATTGTCCCGCTAATTCCGGGACATTTTTTTATTTACTCATTTTCTAATTGTAGATTTATTCTTCCCATGATTCTTGATCATTTACCAAAAGATGGAAAAATATACAGCAGGATCGTTTCTGTTGTTCCATCACAAACAGAACTACTTGCTTATTTTGGGTTAAATGAAGAAGTGATTGCAATTACTAAATTCTGCGTTCATCCGGAAAAATGGTTTCGCAGCAAAAAAAGAATCGGTGGAACCAAAAATCTTCACCTCGATGAGATCATTAATTTTCAACCAGACCTTATCATTGCCAACAAAGAAGAGAATACAAAAGAAGATATAGAAACCTTAGCTGAAAAATTTGATGTGTGGGTGACGGAAGTAGATGATCTGGATGGCGCTGTAAACATGATCTCTGATCTTGGTTTGCTTACAGGTAAAGGGGTAGAAGCCGGAAAACTTGTTGCTGAAATCAAAGCAAAATTTGCAACAGCAGCGACTAACACAAAAAAGATTCCTGCTGCCTACCTCATATGGAATAGTCCTTTGATGACCGTTGGCGCAGATACATTCATCCACGATATGATGAAGCATGCAGGATTGGAGAATGTTTTTGCAGACAAACTCAGGTACCCGGAAGTACTGATTGAGGATATTAAAAATTCAGGATGCGACTGCCTGTTGCTTTCTACGGAGCCCTACCCTTTTTCCCAGAAGCATATAGAAAATTTCGAAGCGGAATTACCAGGAATAAAAGTTTTATTGGTAGATGGAGAAATGTTTTCCTGGTATGGCAGCCGGCTTTTATTGTCAGCTGATTATTTCCAGGAATTACACAAAAAAATAAGTTCTTTCAGCAATCGGAGCTAAGATTTTGAAACTCCGCTAGCTTTCATACATTTGTAGCAAACCTTTTATAAAAAAATTTATGAGTAAATATAAACCGGGTGTATTATTTGGTACCGAATTGGAAGCACTTTACCAGGATGCTAAAGAGAATGAATTTGCGTTGCCAGCAGTAAATTGTATTGGTACAAATTCTATAAATGCCAGCCTGGAAACAGCGGCGAGACTTAATTCTCCGATCATTATTCAGCTCAGCAATGGCGGAGCACAGTTTGTAGCAGGTAAAGCAATGCCAAACGATCAGTTGCAGGGAAATATAAAAGGTGCTATATCTGCAGCCTTACACATACATAATGTAGCTAATGATTATGGCGTGCCTGTGGTACTGCACACTGACCATGCAGCAAAAAAATGGCTTCCATGGATCAGTGGACTTATAGATGCCGGTGAAGAATTTTACAAAAGCAACGGAAGACCTTTATATAGTTCTCACATGCTGGATCTTTCTGAAGACCCGATTGAAGAAAATGTAGAAACTTCTGTAGAGTTTTATAAAAGAATGGCACCACTCGGTATGAGTATAGAAATAGAACTTGGTGTGACAGGAGGAGAAGAAGATGGCGTGGATAATTCTGAAGTAGATAATGATAAATTGTACACGCAGCCGGAAGACGTGTGGCAGGCTTATGATGCACTTAGAAATGTTGGTAATTTATTTACCGTTGCCGCAGCCTTTGGTAATGTACATGGAGTATATAAACCGGGTAATGTGGAACTTAGGCCTGAGATATTAAAGAACAGCCAGGAATATGTAAAACAAAAACTTAATGGTTCAGAGGACAAGCCTGTGTACTTTGTATTCCACGGTGGTAGCGGCTCTCCGCAAAACCAGATCCGTGAGGCTATAGGATATGGAGCTATAAAAATGAACCTGGATACTGACCTTCAGTGGGCTTTCTGGGATGGAGTGTTGCAGAATTATAAAAAGCATGAAGACTACCTGCAGGCTCAGTTGGGCAATCCTGACGGAGATGATAAACCAAACAAGAAATACTATGATCCAAGGGTTTGGCTGCGCAAAGCTGAAGAAAGTTTCAGCACACGTCTTGAAGTATGTTTCAATGACCTGAATTGTATTAATCGTAATGCTTAATCTTTTTAATTTATGATGCAGGAAGAAGATTTTGAAGCTAAACTGGCCGGGGAGGCCGATACTATGGGAGATAATAAAATCAACTGGTTTAAAAGAATAAAAAAAGGTATCCTCACATCTACCAAAGACAAAAAAGATGCACCGGAAGGCCTATGGATAAAATGCCCGAGTTGTAAATACACAGCAACGGTAAGTGAATTGGATGAGCATTATTTTGTTTGTCCTAAGTGTGACTACCATCACCGAATTGGCAGCCGGGAATATTTTAATATCCTGTTTGATGAAGGAGCTTACACCGAGCTTTTTGCCAATATTTGCAGTAAGGATGAACTTGGTTTTGTAGACCTGAAGCCCTACAGCAAAAGACTGAAAGAAACTTATGAGAAATTGGACATCCATGATTCTATAACTGTTGCCCATGGCAAAATGAAAGGTTTGGATTTCGTGATAGCCTGTATGGATTTTGAATTCATAGGAGGTAGCCTCGGAAGTGTGATGGGCGAAAAAATCTGCAGAGCCTGTGACTACTGCATAGAGCACCGCATTCCTTTTATGATCATCAATAAAAGTGGCGGAGCCCGCATGATGGAAAGTGCATTTTCACTGATGCAGCTGGCTAAAACTTCAGGAAAATTAACCTTGCTCAGCGAAGCAAAACTTCCTTACATCTCTTTGTGTACAGATCCAACTTTTGGTGGAACCACCGCTTCCTTTGCTATGCTCGGCGATGTTATTTGTGCTGAACCAAATGCACTGATAGGATTTGCCGGACCGAGGGTTATAAAAGAAACAATCAAAAAAGACCTTCCTGAAGGATTCCAACGCAGTGAGTTCTTGCTGGAACATGGTTTC
>JBBQYS010000041.1:0-25283 GCA_038208485.1 Chitinophagales bacterium | reverse complement strand
GGCAGACGGTATTCTGTACTACCATTTATATAAGCTTCCTCCAATAACATTAATGCATTTTCCAATTTATCCCTGAGCTTAATGATTCTTTTTGTATCCGCTTCCATATCGAGCATGGAAATTTCACAGGCTTTACCAAATCCTACAATTCCCGGTACATTCAGGGTTCCGCTACGCATTCCCCTTTCGTGTCCGCCACCATCCATCTGTGCAGTTACTTTCACCCTTGGGTTTTTTCTGCGAACATATAAGGCACCAACACCTTTAGGGCCGTACATTTTATGTGCAGTAAATGCCATCAGGTCTATTCCATCTTTATTTACATCAACCGGAATTTTTCCCACAGCCTGTGTACCATCAGTAAAGATGAGTACGCCGTTCTTTTTCCCGATGTCGCTGATCTGCTTCATATGCTGCACCGTACCAATCTCATTGTTTGCATACATAATAGAGATAAGGATTGTAGTTGGCCTGATAGCAGCTTCCAGTTCCTGGAGATCTATCAATCCGTCTCTTTTTACCTGGAGATAAGTAACCTCGCCACCAAGTTTTTCTATGTGCTTGCAGGTATCCAATACAGCTTTGTGTTCTGTAGTAGCAGTAATGATATGATTTCCTTTGCTGGCATACATTTCATAAACCCCTTTTATTCCCAGGTTGTCAGCTTCTGTAGCACCACTGGTAAAAATGATTTCTTTAGGATCAGCTCCAATCAATTTTGCTACCTGCTCACGGGCATAATCCACCGCTTCTTCCGCTTCCCAGCCAAAAGGATGGTTACGGCTGGCAGCATTGCCAAAATGGTTCAAAAAATAAGGCGTCATGGCCTCAAGCACACGTGGATCCATTGGAGTCGTGGCGTTGTTATCTAAATATATAGGTAGTTTGAGCATACTAAGTTGAGTTCTTTTAGAAAGTTTTCTTTAAAAAATATAATGCAAATTTACTGTAAAAGGTTCTATTTTAGTAATGCTGAGCGTTAATTAAACCCTGCATTTACGTATTTCGTAAAACTACATACATGAACAAAATAGAGCATTTAGGTATTGCCGTAAAAGATTTTGCAAATGCCATTCCATTGTGGGAAAAACTGCTAGATAGTCAGTGTTACAAGACAGAACTTGTAGAATCAGAAAAAGTAAACACTGCTTTCTTCCAAAAAGGAGAAACTAAAATAGAGTTATTAGAAAGCCTGGAACCTGACGGAGTCATTGCAAAATTTATAGAAAAGAAAGGACCAGGACTGCATCATATTGCTTTTGATGTGACAGACATTCGGGCGGAAATGGCCCGGCTGAAAAAGGAAGGATTTATTTTATTGAACCAAGAACCCAAAAAAGGTGCTGACAATAAACTGGTATGCTTTTTACATCCTAAGGGTAGTGATGGGGTGCTGGTGGAGCTTTGTCAAAGTGCCCCCCCGCCCCCCCAAAGGGGGATTGAAGAACAAAGCTGATTATATAATTTGATGATTCGTGGATTTGAAGATTAGGTAATTTTCCCGAACGCTTTTTGAAGAAATAATTTGTTGAGACGGTTAACCAGAATCTGATATTTTAAGAAAAATCGTTTTAATGACTAAAAATACTAATTATGAATATTAAAGAAGCGAAAGTGCTGATCACAGGAGGAAGTAGTGGAATTGGTTTTGAAACCGCAAAAATGCTGAAAGAACAAGGAGCTGAAGTAACCATTTGTGGTAGAGATAAAGAAAAATTGGACGCAGCTGCAAAAACCCTGGGCGTACACAGTTTGCAGGCTGATATGGCTAAGGAAGAAGAAATTATCAAATTGGTAGAATTTGCAATTGATAAAATGAATGGACTAAATGTGCTGGTGAATAATGCCGGGATTGGCAGTTTTAGTGTGCTCGCAGAGACATCTGCAGAAGACTTTACCAGGATTTGGGAAACCAATGTACTTGGTGCAATGCTGGCGGGTCGTGAGGCAGCAAAACATTTTATCAAAGAAAATATTGGTAACATAATCAATATAGCCTCAACCGCAGGCAGCAAAGGATTTGCCGGAGGGAGTACTTATTGCAGCAGCAAGTTTGCTCTTTCTGCCCTTACTGAATGCTGGCGTGCCGAGCTGAGAAAAAATAATGTACGGGTGATGCAGGTAAATCCAAGTGAGGTGATTACTGATTTTGGTGATACTACCGCAAGAGAGAAAAAAGATGTGGACAGTAAATTAAAACCATCAGAGATTGCTCATACCATTGTATCCATGCTGGCAATGAATGACGTTGGATTTATAACTGATGCTACAGTTTGGGCTACCAATCCATAAATGATATACAGGTTATTTTCGCTGGCTTCTCCAGAGTTCAAACCGCAGAAAAGATTGTACATAATTTTTTCATGGTTCGGTTTTTTTTACATGTACGGCTGCAAAAGAGCAACCGTTGGGTAGCGACTAAAAAAATATTTTAAGCTTCCTGTCTATTGCAAAAACGGATTTCCTTTTTTCTCTTCACCAATAGTGGTAGGTGCACCATGCCCGGAATAAACTACTGTATTATCAGGCAGTGTAAAAAGTTTTGTTTTTATTGCATTGATCAGTTGATCTAAATTTCCACCGGGGAGATCAGTTCTTCCGATACTTCTTTGGAACAATGCATCTCCGCTGATAACAAAACCTGCTTCTTTACTGTAAAAACTAACCGAGCCAGGGCTATGACCGGGTGTGAATAGAATATCCAGCTCATCTTTGCCAAGCAGGATCTTTGTTCCTTCTGCAAAATATTTTATCTCCCCGGTATAGTTGTCAAAAGGCATATCGTACATAAGCCCACTGGTAGGTGCAAAATCTAACACTGGTTTTTCCAGCTTATGCATCTGCAACAAAAGGTCGTATTTCTGAGCAACAAAAGCATTCCCAAAAACATGATCGAGGTGGCAATGTGTATTTAATAATAATTTTGGCAGAAGCTTATGATCCGATATCCAGGCTGCCAGCGTATCTTTTTCAGCATCGAAATAACAGCCAGGATCAATGACCAAACATTCGTTAAACTCGTTGTAAAGTAAGTATGTATTTTCCTGTATAGGATTAAATTGAAAACATTTCACCTTTAGCATAAACCACAGATTTAAAAGATTTTATTCATTAACCTTAATGAACTATTTTTATAAGGATAAATATATAAGACGTATGGCTAAAATTAGCAGATTATTTTTTACTGCATTTTTATTGTTTGGCATTGGATATACAGCACAGGCTCAGGTAAACTCAGTAATCTTTGGAAAGAACCGACTGCAATTCAAAAAGTTTAAGTGGCAATACTATCAAACACCCAACTTCAATGTGTATTTTAATGAGGGAGGGCAAGAGCTTGCCAAGTTCGTATTGCAGGTGGCAGAGCAGGAACTCCCAAAGCTGGAAGCAGCGGCGGAATATAGCCTGCAGCGGAGAGCCAACATTATTTTATACAATAATTTTACTGACTGGCGCCAGACCAATATTGGCCTGGATACTGACCCGATTGCTACCGGAGCTGTTACCCAATTGGTAAATAATAAAATGGTTATTTATTTTGATGCCAACCACGACAACCTGAAACTACAGGTGAGGCAGGGAATAGCTGATGTACTTACAAAAAATGTTTTGTTTGGCGACGATCTCGGTGAAGTAGCGGGAAACCAGGCATTGCTTGTTTTACCAAAATGGCTAACCGATGGTTATGTAGCCTACCTCGGACAAAACTGGAGTGCAGATCTGGATGACCAGTTAAAAAGTGAGATCCTTTCCGGCAACTACAATACATTTTCTGCATTGGCACAGCAACAACCATTACTGGCTGGACATGCTTTCTGGTATTTTATTGAAGAAAAATATAAGAAAGAGAATGTTACCTATTTTCTCTACCTCGCACGTGTGTATAAAAACCTGAACCGTGCAAGCCAGCAGATTACCAAGTTGAAATTTAAAGCGCTGCTTAGAGAGTTCATGGAATATAATAATGAAAAATATTACGAGGATATCGCAAGAAGAAGAAGCTATCCCAAAGGAAATTATATAGAAGGATTTACGGTAAGCAAAAGATTAAATTATTATCACTTTAATGTAAACCCTAACAAAAGAAGTACTTCTTATGTGGTGACGCAATTTAAAAGAGGGCAGGTAAGGGTGATACTGAATGATGATTTTGAAAATAAAACTTTGCTTAAATATGGTGTAAGAAATTACGAAGCTCAACAGAATCCTAACCTGCCATTAATGGCCTGGGATCCGAAAGGCAGCCGTGTTGCAGTTGTATATGCCGAGGAAGGAAGATTAAAATTATTTGTCTATGACCTCGTAAACAGGTTCAGGCAAATTAAAATGGACCTGACAGATCAGTTTGACCAGGTACAGGATATTAAATACATGCTGGACAGCCGGCAGCTATTGATGTCTGCAGTAAAAAACGGGCATACCGACATCTTCCTGCTAAACCTGGAAAATGAAAAAGTAAAACAAATTACCAACGATGTGTATGATAACCTGGATGCGTCTTTTGTAGCATTTCCGGGAAAGACAGGTATTATATTCAGCAGTAACCGTCCTTCTGGCTCTGCACCAACGGGTGACACCATTATCCCTTCAAAAAATAATTTTAATGTGTTTTTGATCACTGATTTTGGTGACAAAGCAGAACTAAATCAGATCAGCCAGCTTACTGATTTAAAGTATGGAGATGCCCGTTATCCAACACAATACAACAACAATCACTTCACCTTTGTGAGCGATGAAAATGGTATTGGCAACCGGTATGCAGGTTTCTTTACTTCTATTAAAGAAGGACTGGATACTCTTGTACTGATTAATGATGAAATTCTGCGCAACCCTACAGCTGCACAGGTAGATAGTACCTTGAGGGTATACAAAAAAACGGATGTAGATTCTGTAGCAGTTGTATCTATTAGCAGGGATTCCACTTATAGCTTCCCGCTCACTAACTATCCGAGTAGCCTTGTAGAATCAAGAGTGGCGGGAGAAGACAACCAGGTAAGCGAAGTAACCAGGCAGAGTGATGACAAGACCTTATACAAATTAAAAATAGATGAGAACACATTGCGACGAAGGAATATTACAGCGCAGCCCACTACCTATGCAAAAAAACTAATGCGGGAAAGCAGGTTCACCGATGTAAACGAGGCCGCTCCTAAAAAAGAAACAATTCCAGATCGTAAAGACCAGGAAGATTTCTTTCAGTCAGAATTTGAAAGGAATGATAGCCTGCCATCTGTAGCTGTACTGAAACCTACAGTGGTAGAAGATGAAGATGACGTATTGAAAAATGCTAAACTTTATAAATATCAACCGAAGAAATTTTCTGTAGACTATGGAGGATTGAGTGTAAATAATACGGTGTTGCTAAACAGGTACCAGATATACGCCGGTGGTTCTGGTCCTATTCAATTGAATAGTGGTTCGGCACTAAATGGCCTTATTAAACTTGGTACGAGTGACCTGATGGAAGATGTGAAAATAAATGGTGCTTTTAAAATAGGTTCAAATTTAAAAGACAATGAGTGGTACCTGAACTATCAGAATTATAGAAGAAGAATTGATTGGGGGGTTAGTTACTACCGCAATACACAAACTACCGGAGTTACAATTGTAGACCAAACAGGAACACCGGTTGCAGCATACAACGGCAAAAGTTTTACTAACTTATATCAGGTGAATGTTTCTTATCCTTTTGATGAGGTAAGAAGAGTAGCATTGACTACAGGAGTACGTCGGGATAAAATTGAAATACTAAGCGGCGGAGATCAGCTTAGTCTTTTACTGGAGCCAATTAAGCGGTTGTATAGTGTCAGCCGGATGGAATATGTGTATGACAACAGCCTTAATCCGCAATTGAATATCTGGGAAGGACTCAGGTATAAAGTTTACTTTGATTACAATGTGCAGATCGGCAAGAAAGAAACTGCAGCAGGTAGAAATACATATAATGCCGGCTTTGATGCACGCTACTACTACCCTATCTACCGCAACTTTATATGGGCGGTGAGGGCAGCCGGTGATTTCAGTTTTGGCAACCAAAAACTTATCTACTACCTGGGAGGAACTGATGGCTGGCTAATATTTGGTAATAACTTAAAAGCGAATGGTGAATACCGTTATTTTGATGCAGCAAACCAACCGGATCCTACTCAAAATTATGCTTACCAGAGCCTTGCAGTAAACATGCGTGGATATATCCAGAACCTGGCAAATGGAAATAATGCAGTGGTAGTAAACAGTGAATTTAGAATGCCGGTGATTTCTACTTTGTTTGATAAAACACCAAACAATTCTTTTTTAAGGGATCTGCAACTCACACAATTCATTGACCTTGGTACAGCCTGGAACGGTGGCATTGAAAATATAAAAAGACCGACACAAACATTTAATACTGCCTTGGCGAACAGCAATCCACCCGTACCGGGAGCTACAACCCTAAAGATCAAAGCTGGTGGTGTTGGGCCTTTTGCCGGAGGTTATGGCTTTGGCGCACGTAGTTCTTTATTTGGATATTTCGTGAAGTTTGATGCAGCCTGGACAATGAATGGTTTCTTTAAAAACAAACCTATTTATTACATTTCTTTAGGTCTCGACTTCTAAGAAAAGAAAAAATATATACATAAGCAGCCAACAAAATTGTTGGCTGTTTTATTATTTTTCACTCTTACTCTTCCTGAGCTTCTTTTAAGGCGAAAAGTTCAATTTCCCGAGCCAACCTAAAATCAGTATGCTTTATTTTTTCGAAAAAAGGTTTTATGGATGGAATTATTCCTTTAAGTTTTGCTTTAATAATTACACCAATAGTTCCTGTAATGTTAATACCAAGTCGTTCTGCGACCTTTCATGCTTTTTAGTCATCAAAGAGAACTGTTCAGTCAGAAGTTTCTAAAACCAGGGCCATTGCGCTTGACTCTCCTTTGTCAATTTGCATTTCCAAAAGTTGCTGTCTGTATTTGTCGTTAACATTTTTTATTTCTACCTAATGCGGGAGCGTCTCACCAAATTCAGCAGCAATATCAGTGGTGGTGATAACTTGTCCGTAAACTTTACTAAGAAGTTCAAGCTCGCCAATATTTTTCAAAACAATAAAACAGCTTGTGTCGGAGATAATTATTTTAGGCAATTGTAACGTCTCTTGTTAAATCAGAAGCAGGATAATTAAATATTGAAACATTATATTTCCCCAATAATTCTGCAAAAGTGCGTTTGGTCAAGCCAACAATTTCTGCAGCCTGCCCCAGTGAAAGTTTGCCTTGTTCATAGAGTTGGGTCGCCACAAGTATCGCGACTTCTCTATTGTCCATGTCTAGTGAATCCGGCATATGTAACGTTACTGTTTTCATATATAAAATGTAATGAAAGTTAAGCGACTTTTTAATTCATTCATGCGTCGCTTTACGCTTGCTGGCAATTTTGACCATGTTCTGTTGTGCTGGTATTTATTGCTTCACCAGTAAGGAACAGCGGCCTTCGTTAGCTATCAGGATGAAAAATTTAAATTGTAATTCCCAACTATAAGTTGAATATTACGTCAACCGAAACTGAAGCTAACAGCGATTTTGCAGCCCATTACTATTACGCCTTGCCATCATAGAAGCAACCGAATAGTGGCCGTTTTTTTTGTCGTAGCTCAGGACAAGTCTTTGTGATGAGACCTGAAGTAATTGAAAAAATAGAACACGAACAATATAGACACGGTGAATATTACAGTGAACACCCAGGCAGTAAAATGACGCTGCGGATGAATGATGGTGAAAGCAATATCCTTTAATAACAGCAATGGGCTTTGTATGATATCCCAGCTATTCCAACGCTGAAACCTGCCCAGGTAAACACCAAAAGAAGCAATGAAAATAATGATGGGTAAAATAAAAGAAACAAGTAGTGGAGAAAACAAGGCCAGCAGGTATCTTCTGATGTATTGCAAAGAACAATAGGAAAGAATAATTCCTGCGAATGAAGCAGAAAACAATAGCATGACATCATACCAGATTGGCGCCAGCGTACTATCCTCTACATGTACAAGATCCGTGATCAGGTACATAGAATTCGGGAAGAACAACAGCCAGGCAAAGAAAGTGATCAGCTGTTTCCATTTTGGTTTTTGGTGTAAATGAATTGCTTTCTTACTAATATAATAAGGGATCCAGGCGAGGAAAATATTCCAAATGAGGTAGAGGTGTAGGTTGCTTTCTGTATATATTATCCTGACTCCAATCATTAAGGAGATGAAAAATACATACAAAGCAAGTATGCTATCAAAAGAAGAAAAACGGTAAAGGAATGAATTTTTCATGAAGTATTTTTTTTTAAAAAAGCGCAATGATCTTTGGCAAAAAGATGAAACAGCCGGTAAGAAAAGCAATGATGGAAGCTACCAATACAGCACCGGCTGCCACATCCTTAATAATTTTTATGTGTTGATTAAATTCATTTGTATACAGGTTGCAGAGATATTCTATTGCCGTATTTACCATTTCTACTACCAGCACAAGAACGCCGGCAAACAGTATCAAAACTATCTCAACCGTAGAAATCTGTAGGACGGCAGACAGGCAGATGGCGATGACAAAACACAGCACCTGCACCCTGAAATTGGTTTGCTTAAAACAAAACTTTATACCTTCTGCTGCAAAACCAAAAGACCTGAGAAATTTTTTCATATTAATTGACCAGATTTTAAAATTTAATTTTGGGCTGTTCAATTTTTTTTCGGAGTTCAATTGTTGGAAGCTCTATTATTGAAAACCAATTCCAGTCTTCTATTGGAGCTACGGCCTTACCCCGGCAATAAGCTTTCCAAAACTTTTTCCAGTATTCAGGCATGGTAAAAATTCCATACAAAACTGTTGCCAGCACAGGGAAAGAAAAGTGACCATTACCCAGCATAAAACTTTGCAGGCATACCTCACCTTCATCAGTTGTATCATATTGCAGGAGAATGTGCTTGATATCATGGCGAACATAAAACGGAAGAAGTTCCAGTTTTTTATGCCCGAGAAAATGAACTAATTCATAGCCGAGAGATTTTTCCGGCAATTGTTTCAATTCTTCTCTCTTGTAAGGAAATGGTTTTTCTCTTCTCACATATTGCAGAAAAGGGAGTGCCAGGTGATGGGTAAGAAAAACCAATACTGCTGACCTGACCTTTACAATTGTTTTGTATAACATGAGTTCTGATTTTTTTAAGCTTAAGAAATAATTTACTGAGCCGCAACTATTGTTTGAGCACCGTACCAGTTGATCTTCCTGCTGGCATACATGATCAAAGCCAATATAAAGAAAAGGCCTATACTACCTACAAGCAGCGCTGTATCTTCCAGCCTGATAAGGATGAAAATAAAACCATACAACAGGGATAAAAGGAATGTAAATACCAGGGTTATTTTTATAGAATGAAAATGAGCATGTGCATATAAACTGATCAATCCTACAATGGCCACTGAAGCAATCAGGTAAGAAAGATCGAACAATAAATACTCACTGATACTCAGCAACAGCGTATAAAAAATGATCATAGCAATACCTACCAGTATATATTGCATAGGGTGAAAAGGTTTTTTCTGCGTGCTTTCTATAATGAAGAAAAGACCAAAACTTAATCCAATTACAAGCAACGCATATTTCACACTTCGCATAGTTTTATCGTACTGTCCCGCAGGCTGCACCATACTTACACCAAAAGAAAGATTTTCAGTATTTATTTTTCCGGGGCGGATGACATTTGCAAAAGGAAGGTTAGCACGGTTGAATGACCATTCAGCTTTGAAGCCACTATCTTTTACATTCCTGGAATTGGGAAGCGTGTTGCCATCAAAAGAAGGATCCGGCCAGGTAGAGGAAACAGTAAATTTACTGCTATATGCAAGCGGAAGAAAATGAAGTTGCTCACTTCCTTTTATCTTTAGATTGAAACGAAATGATATACCGGAATTCAGCGATTCCATCGTCATTGAAACGGGAACAGATAAGCCATTTAAGCCAATATCTGTAGATGGCAGACCCGGATTCAACTGGTATTGTTTGTTGTTGAAAAGTATTTCTGTTTGTTCTTCAATGCCCTTGTAGTCATCAAGATTAAAGCAAAGCTGGGCCTTGTCTAATTCCAGGTTTTCAAGCTTCATATCTGTTGGCCAGGAAGGCCTGAAATTGCCGGAAAAATTTACATCAGCCCTGTAAAGTGCTACTTTATAAATAGAACGTTTTCTTTCTTCTGGATTTATGGTGGCAATGACTTCCATTTTTTCTGCAGGAATGGTCAGGTAGATACGGTTCTTTATTAATACATTGCCTTCTACCCTGCTACCATCATTATACGGAATGGCCAGGTAAGGACCAGAAAGTGTTTGACTATTTGCCCATTTACTGCTTACTTCCTTTACTACTTCCTTCTGTCGCTGTTCTCTCTCCTGCACCAGGTTTTTAATAAAAATTGTAGGAATCAGCATGGCTAAAATTAAACCTGCTGTGATCAGTCCTTTGATCAGAAGTTTGTTAGAGGTTGAAACTGTTTGCGTTTTTTCGGGTAAGTTTTCTTCGTACATGATTTTTGATTGAATAGGTGAAAGTATTTGTGGGGATGTTTTTTTAGATGTAGAAAATATCTTTTTGTGTTCAGCAATTACAAAAGCTAATAAGCTGCACAGATAAATAATTAGTGTTCCTGTAAAAAAACTATTCAGGTTGTGGTCTGAAAAGATCATATTCCCGAAAATCTCCAGGTCAAGAAAAACTGCCATTGAGCCATATCCGGTAGCAATGAGGAACATGATTAGTAAAAAGAAATAGAATTGTTTGTATTCCTTATCTGCATATTCAGCAAATGGCAGAAAAAGGATAAGTAGTACTAGTGCAGGGATTGAACAAAGGATACAACCGATCAAAATCAGCATGCTCCAACCAAACGAAAATGATTCTTCAGATCTAAAAATTAAAATTGTATTCAGCACTGTTGATACAATAATTGCAGTAAGCAACCATAGTTTAAAAGCCAGTTTTGTAGAATATCTTATTTTCATAAACTAAAAGTACTTTGCATTTCAAAGTGCAGATTCAAAAAAAATTATTTTATACCTCCGATCATTTTTTCCAAAGCCTCAACGTGTGATTTGAAAGCCTTCTCACCAACTTTTGTGCTGCTATATGTAGTGCTCGTTTTTCTCCCTATAAATCCTTTGTGCGTTTTAATGATCCCATTTTCTTCCAGGGCTTTCAGGTGACTGGCCAGGTTCCCATCAGTGATTTCCAACAGTTCTTTAAGCTCAAGAAAACTCACTGCTTCATTCACCATGAGCGCACTCATGATGCCGAGCCGCACACGGCTGTCAAACAGTTTATTTAAATTATCTATCGGGTTTTGCATCCTTAGTTCTCTTGTACGTTTCTTTCATATTTCAACCACATATAAGCTCCGTAAAAAATATGCATCACACCAAATCCTGCCGCCCAGAAGTAGAGCCCATATCCTACAAATCCCAGGTTTATAATACCAAGAATCAGCTGAGAATAGCCAAGATATCGGATCTCTGCAAGCGTATATTTACTGGCATTGATCAAAGCAAGTCCATAGAAAATAAGACAGGCTGGAGCAAATAATCCATAAGCCTCCAGGTAGAATATTTTCAATACAAAGAACCCGGCTGCAATGAGGGGGATCATCATATTGATCATTAATCTTTTTGAACTACTGCCCCATAATGGTATGCCCTGTTTCTTACTTTTAGCCAGGGTGAAAATAAATGCCAGGATCAGTGCAGAAGCAAATGTGACAGTTGCAATCCAAAAAAGCCAGGTATTCAAAATAATAGTATAATCTCTGCTTTGCAACTGCCGACTAGCCAGTTTATTATCTATAAAAAGATTCTTGTACCCATACACATATGGGTGGGCCACCACTGCTCCTATCAGGGCACTGATACCGGCAAAGATGCCGCTGAGTCCACTTAAACTGATGAAGCGGCTACTGCGTTCCATCATTTTTTTAATAGCTTGTATATCCTGTAATGATTGTTGTTGCACGTTCATAAAAGCACTTTGAATTACAAAGTAACAAAATTATTTTTATACAAAATCATTTTTTTTCTTGTCTAATTAAGATTTATTGATTCTTATTCCAAATCTCCCAATTCTTTTCTGCCTGCAGTTCCAGCATCTCATAGCCATTTTTTATCCTGGCTCCGATTTCCTTTCCCTTTTGTAAAAACATAGTTTCTCCAGGTTTGTACACCAGGTCATACAAGAAATGTTCTTTGCTTAAAAATTGATAAGGAATGTCTGGAAATGTTTCTATGGATGGAGTCATCCCCAGGGGAGTACTGTTTATAATCAGCTTGTGTGAACTGATCATTTCTTCAGTAAGGTCTTTATATGTAATAGTGGATTTGTCCGGCGAATTTCTTGAAACCAGTTTAAATGGAATAGCGTGTTTATTCAAAATGTATTGTACTGCCTTACTCGCTCCACCAGTCCCGAGAACCAAAGCACGAATATTTACAGAGGGAATAAAAGAAAGCAGTGATTGTTCAAACCCAAAAACGTCTGTATTAAATCCACTCAGCTTTTTGTCACTGATGCTGATGCAATTTACCGCCCCAATAGACCTTGCTTCATCGCTGATTTCAGTGAGGAATGGTATGATTTGCTGTTTATAAGGAATGGTCACAGCCAGTCCTTTAAGTTCAGGATAGTCTTGCAGAAGATTCGTGATCTTTTCTACAAAAGGAATAGGGAAAAGCTCAAACCTTGCATCGTCAATTTTCTCTTCTTTAAATTTTCTTTCGAAAATAACTTTAGAATCTGATTGCTTCAGCGGGTTCCCTATCAAACCAAATACACGCATATTATTTTTTGTCGAGGTAAAGTTCAAAAGTATCACCCCTCAAACCGATACGCATCGCTTCCAGGGCAATAACTTCACTTGGTGCAATATTTCCGAGGTTTACATTACAACCGATAAGCTCCAGGAAGTACAGTTGCTGGGCTTTTTGTGGTGCCTCCCATAGAATTTTATGTTCAGGAATTTTAGTAAGTATCTCCTGTACCAGTCCTTCCCTTACCTCGCCACTGCCACGATAGATCCCTACGTTTCCTGCTTCTCTTGCTTCGGCAATTACATAACTACTACCTGCAATAAGCTCGGCACTCATCAATTCTATCCATTTGTAAGGTGGGATAATATGGGCAGCATCTTTACTACCTACCTCACTCAATACAACGCCGTGCTTACAAAGTTTTTCTATATAGCCACATTTTTCAGCATGAGGAATAGTAATAGACCCATCACTTACTTCCATATAGCTTACTTCAAATTCTTTACAAATTCTTATATAATCTTCAAACTGATTTCTGATCAGGAAGGCTTCAAACAAGGTTCCGCCAAAATAAACGGCCATGTTATTTTCCTTATAGATTTTCAGTTTCTCTTTCAGGTTTGGCGATACGAAAGAAGTACCAAAACCAAGTTTTACGATGTCAATGTGCGGGCCGGCAGCCTCAAGCATGTTGCTGGCTTCCTGTGTGCTCAGGCCTTTATCCATTACCATGGTCAGGCCACTTGTTCTTGGTTGTTTTGTACGTTCCGGTATCTGCGAAAGATGAAAATTCATGAATTTTGTTTTAAGGGGAAATCAAAAATACTGAACTACATTCAGCTGCTATTGACGAAAAATCTTTAAAGTTTAAAGTAAATTATTTTTGTAAAAAATCGGTGCAAAGGTAATTAAAAACAATATTGCTTAACCAGATGAGCTAAATCCTGGTTGATTGAGGGAATGCTCATATTTAATAATGGATTACCTATACTTTTTTGTACGGTATTTGGACACTACATCCACAACGCTTTTGTGGTGTAGCAGGCTGGGATTTAGCTCGATAAATTTTTTGATCAGCTTTGGATTAGCCATCATAGCATGATCTAACAGTAAAACACCTTCTTTGGAATAACCTAATGCAAAATAAAAAACGCTCTTGAAGTAAAGGAACACAGGCTTCTTATCGGTTTGCTCAAAGGCAAACTCAGCATAACTTAACCCTTCCTCATACATTCCTGCGAGGTAGAGACATTCTAGTAATTCAATCCAGCCGGCTTTATTTTTTGGTCTTGTACGCACTACCACACCAAGATGTGTGATGGCATCGGCATAATTTTCCACCTGCATATAACACTGCCCTAATGCCAGGTTATAATCAGGCTGCAATTTACTCATGCTGCATGCCAAAGTCAGGTTGGTAATAGCTTCTGACCAATTCCTTTCGCTCATGTAAGTAACAGCTATTTTATAGATTATATGGCTGTCATCGGCGTTTTGAAGACTGGCTCTTTTATAATATTTCCTGGCCTGGCTGTATTTTCTGAGCTTATCGTAGCAATAGCCGATCGCTTCTAATATCACAGCTTCTGCATTTCCAGGTTCTATTACCTTTTGCAACATTTCTATTGCAACATCATATTTTCTCAAACGGATGTAAGCATCGCCCATGTTACGGTAGGCATATTCAAAATGCTCATCCAAGGCTATACAATATTGGTAAGCGTCAATAGCTTTCTCATGAAGTTTTATGCCTTGGTAGGCTGCCCCAAGGTTAAACCAGGCGAGTTCATTAAACGGAAAATCTTCAATAATTTTTTTATGAATACTTATACTTTCCTCATACCTTCCAGTATAATCTGTCCAGAAACAGATCTTATACAATGCCTCTTCATTATTGGGTTCCAAAAATAAAACCCTGTGCAGACAGTCGAACACAAATTCAAATTCTTCGTAGGAATCATATACATCAGCGAGTTCAAAAAGCATCTCGATAGTTTCATCATTATATGGAAGATCAAGGGCGAACCTTAAATATTCCTCAGCTTCTTCTTCCCTTGACATCGCCAGCAAAGCTTCAATCTTCATCAGGCAAGCATTGGTTTCGAATTCTGCTTCGAGATGGCTGGAGTTAAGTAACTCAAAAGCGTACTCATAGCGATGAAGAAGTAATAAAAGGTTGGCTTTATCTACTAAAAGGCCTCCATGAAATGGATATTGATTAAGCCCAAGTTCAGCTACCTGCAGACCTTCGGCATATTTTTCTTCCATTTCAAAATGAGAGATTAGCAGTTCAAACTCATGACTTTCCAGGAATGAATCAGGTGCACCATTTTGGAGATTATCCAACTTATAAAGCGCCTGCTTCAATTCACTATCCGGCGGCATAGAGGGCATTTCTGTCATCAATTCGATTTAGGTTAAGTTGTAATTTACTAAATATTATTTTTTAAAAGAATGAATCTGAACATGTGGAAAAAAAATCTTTCAAAACACAATAAACTTTAACTTTTATCGTATATTTGTAACAGATATTTAACCATAGTGAATAATTCAATAAAAATATTAGCAATTTTCCTCGCAATTACTGCATTTACAGTAGTGGCAGAAGCTAACCGTGGCGGTGGCGGAGATAAGCCTAATAAAGTAATATTGAATGCCGGACGTTCTCCTATCACATCTAAATTTTTTCCCAGTAGTGCCAACGGATTGACCTATACAGGTACAACTGTTTTAAACACCACTTACAATAACAACACAACCTTCCAAAAAACTACTATAGTTACTTTCCAGAAAGGAAACACCATCTACGCACAGCCTTACAAACAAACGGTTATTGTACCGGAAATGAAGCAAGGTTACACCGGAATAAAACTAATCATCCGACCTTATTAATTTTTTCTTTCTCCCAATTTTCACCGATTTACATTTCATTTGCTGATACGTACTCTTGGTATTGATTGTATCAATTTATCACACAGGATTCATGTGATGATTACTTTGCGTAATACAAAAAAATTACAGCCTGCCAATTAACAAACTAATCGTATAAAGCCATAAGTAGTAAGAAATTGCTTCAAAACTTTAAGTTGGGTTTAATTACTGATGCAATTCCACCAACACTTTACCAACACAACCATTTGGTGGCTGTATGTGTAACAATGAGGCAATCGTAGGTGCTATGTCTGTCATGTAGGTTTCTCTAAAAGTATTTCCTGCTCTGATATGCCATCCGAAAAATAACAAAGGTATGTGTGTATCGTAAGGGTTCCAGAGCCCGTGTGTAGTTCCTTTTAATCCCCCATCAAAATAACCTGGCTTCAGTAAAAATTGTATATCACCACTACGGCTCGTTTCAAATCCATTCACCAGTTTGCTGTAAATGGATTCAGGAATAATTGCTTTATACATTTCAGCCGTAGCGTAAGCAGTAGTTATGTAAGGTTTTGCTATGAGGAGTTTTATGATGAAATCCTTAATTTCTCCTGCATTCTTTCCTGATTTCTGAATAGCTGCATCGTCTAAATAAACCTGGTAGTTCTGTGCATTAGGTATTGCTTTTTCTATCCCGAATTTTTCTTTAATGGCATCATTTAATTCTTTTTCCAGGTTGAATTCACTGTAAGTTCCGGCCGGAATTTTATGTTCATTTAAGTATGCCGGTATATGAGCAGCTCCATGATCGGCAGTCAGAAAAACTATATAATTTCCTATACCAAATTTCCCATCAAGGTAGGTGAGAAAATTTTCAATATCCTTATCAAGTCTCAGGTAAGTATCTTCCATTTCAATAGAGTTGGGACCATAAGAATGACCAACATAATCAGTACTGCTCACACTTACTGCCAGGAAATCAGGAACCTTTCCTTTTCCCATAGCTTCATTATCGATAGTGGTTTTTGCAAAATCAAAAGTGTAGGTAGCTGCAAATGGAGTGTATTTAAATGAACTATATTTTCCGGTAGTCAGCGTAGAGGTTTTGTAGGGAAACACAGGACTGGACATTCCCGGAATCGGACTTTCGAAAGCATTATTATCTTTTGAACTTTGTGTATAGGTGCTTATAGGGTACATGGTATTCCAGTCATTCTGCATCAGGGATGAAGGTTCGTCCTTTGCATTAAAAGCATTTACCCAAGATGGAAGTGCATTCATATAATAACTACTTGTGATCATTTTTCCTTCTTTTTCATCAAACCAATAAGCAGCATTTGCGCTATGTCCGGCAGGAAGAATCGCCCCCCTGTCTTTCAATGAAATTCCAATGACTTTGCTTTGAAAATTTGTAGACAGGCGAAGTTCATCAGTTATTGTGGTGGCCCACATATTTCTTGGACTCATTCTGCCAGCATAATCAGATCCACCTACACTCTGCACGGTACTATCACTTGTACAATACATATTGGCCATGATGCTTTTTTCCCACCAGTTATTACCCACGATCCCTGTAATTGCAGGTACACTTCCAGTATATATAGTGCTATGCCCTACTGCTGTATATGATGGCACAACAGGCATATAAGTGCTGTTAAATGAATAGCCGGATTGCATTAATCTTTTAAATCCACCTTTGCTGTAGCGGCTGTTGTATCGGTACAAATAATCCCAGCGCATCTGATCTATAACTATCCCCACAATTATTTTTGGCGCAGCAGGACTGGAAACGGATGTTGATTTTTGTTGGGCAAAAGCAACCGAAGAAAAAAGAAAAAAGATTACTACGAATAATGAACGGGGCATGAATATTTTTTTGCAAAGATAAATGCTTTGCCATGTAAGGTTTATAAACTAATTGTAAACAGTTGGATTTGAAGTTCCGTGAGAATCATTTTCCCAGACACAAAAAAAAATTATCTTTAACCCGATGCTACAGGATATCCCATTTCGTTTATTGAATTTTATTGGCGGACAATTCTGCGCCCCAAAGTCAGGAGATTTTTTGCCAAATATTAATCCTGCCACAGGAGAGCAGATCAATGAAATTCCTGCAAGTAATTCTGTTGACGTTGAAGATGCAGTAAAATCTGCAAAATCTGCATTTACTGCATGGAGTATCTCAACTCCGGAAGAAAGATTCAGGATACTTAACCGTATAGCCGAACGAATAGAAGAAAATGCTGAGGCACTGGCATTAGCTGAGACAAATGACAATGGCAAACCGCTTTGGCTGAGCAAGAAAACGGACATAAAAAGAGCAGCAGAAAATTTTAGATTTTTTGCCACTGCATGTATGCATTTTGCTTCGGAAAGTCATAGTATGGGAGATGCTGGAATTAACTATACACTCCGCCAGCCGATAGGCGTGGTTGGATGTATTTCTCCCTGGAACCTACCACTTTATTTATTTACCTGGAAGATCGCCCCTGCCCTTGCTGCCGGAAATACTGTAATTGCAAAACCAAGCGAGGTAACACCCGTTACTGCTTACCTGCTCGCAGAAATTTGTCGCATAGCTGGTCTGCCCGATGGAGTACTAAATATAATTCACGGAAATGGACCCGGTTGTGGAGAAGCAATTGTAAAGCATCCGGAAATAAAAGCGATTTCATTTACCGGCAGCACAAGAGCCGGAGCACATATAGCATCAGTTGCTGCGCCCATGTTCAAAAAACTATCCCTGGAACTTGGTGGAAAAAATCCAAATATCATTTTTGCAGATTGCGATTGGGAGAAAATGATGGACACAACCACCAGGTCTTCGTTTGCTAACCAGGGACAGATTTGCCTCTGCGGCAGCAGAATACTTATTGAAGAAAGTATTTATGAAAAATTCAAAATTGAATTTGTAGAACGCACAAAAGCCCTAACGATTGGTGATCCTTTGGAAGCAAACAACCAAGGCGCTATTGTGGGTAAATTACACTTTGATAAAATAATTTCTTGCATTGAAATTGCAAGACAGGAAGGTGGAAAAATATTGTGTGGTGGAGAAATAATAAAGCTTGAAGGTCGCTGTGCGGATGGACTTTTCATCAGTCCTTGTATCATAGAAGGATTAGGTCCGCACTGCAAAACAAATACGGATGAGATCTTTGGGCCAGTGGTTACTTTGCAGTCTTTCAAAACTGATGAAGAAGCCCTGGAATTGGCAAACGCAGTAGAATATGGGCTTGCCACTACTATCTGGACTAATAACATAACCAGGGCAACCAAAATCTCTTCAAAAGTAAATGTAGGAATTGTCTGGATAAATACCTGGCTGCAACGTGACCTGCGTACCCCTTTTGGTGGAATGAAGAACAGTGGTGTCGGCAGAGAAGGTGGATGGGAAGCAATGAAGTTTTTTACGGAGGCTAAGAATGTGTGTATAGGGACATAGGAAGTTGAAAGGTTGTTTAAAGTTGTGCAACATGGGTTTAATGGTGGGATTTGGAGGGTTGTTGAGAATTGTTGAGCATTGTTGAGCGTTGTTGAGCGTTGTTCGTAGTTAAGAAAATACTCAATTATTTTTGAATGCATGATTTGATTTGGGATTCGACTTTTTTACTTTTTACTTTTTAATTTTACTTTTTACTTTTCACTTTTTAATTAAACCCCTTGGCCAATAACATAATTAATACAACAAACGCAGCAACTCCACTCGGTGCTTATCCTCATGCAAGGCAGGTAGGAAATTTATTATTCCTTAGTGGTATAGGCAGCAGGTCTGCGGTTGATAATAAGATTCCCGGTTTGGTACAGGATGAAGAAGGAAACATCGTTTCTTATGATATAGAAGCAGAATGCAGGCAGGTTTTTGCTAATGTAAAAGCAGTATTGGAAGCGGCAGGAAGCAGCTGGGAGAAAATTGTAGACGTCACAGTTTTTCTTACAAATATGAAAGCTGACTTTCCTGTATATAATAAAGTGTATGGTGAATATTTTGAAAATATAAATGCCTGCCGCACGACAGTGGAAGTAAAAAGTTTACCTACGCCGATAGCGATTGAGTTGAAGGTGATTGCGGAGAAGGGTTAGGAGAGTTGGAGGGTTGGGAGAGATGGGAGAGTTGGGAGAAGTGTTGAAAATGGTGGAAAATGGTGTAAGGTTGTTTAACGGTGAAGTTTGATTTTTTGAAAATTCTAATTGGATATAAAAGGAATTTTGTGAAGAATGGGTATAAAAATATTAGTGATGGATCTCAGTATTAATACTAACTTTTTTAAAAATATCAGTGACCATTCTAAGTACTAAATAATAAGTACTTTAAGAATATCAGTGACCAATCTAAGTACTAAATACTAAGTACTAAAAAAAATCAGTGACCAATCTCAGTACTAAGTACTAAATACTAAGTACTCTACTAATATGGAGTTTAAGAATGAATTAAGTTTTGCAAAGCAGACAGATGCTGCAGAAGAATTGAAGCATTTCAGGGATCAGTTCTATATTCCCGTGATCAATGGAAAGGACGCTGTTTATTTTACCGGAAATTCTCTTGGTCTGCAGCCAAAGACAACTCAGGAATATGTTTTAGATGAGCTGGAAGACTGGGCAAGTTTTGGTGTGGAAGGACATTTCCACGCAAGAAACCCATGGAAAGATTATCATGAAATGTTCCCGGTACAAATTGGGAAAATAGTTGGAGCACTGGAACATGAAGTAGTAGTGATGAATCAGCTTACAGTAAATCTTCACCTGCTGATGGCCAGTTTTTACAGACCCGAAGGAAAAAGATTTAAGATCATTTGCGAAGCAAAAGCTTTTCCTTCTGATCAATATGCATTTGCCAGCCAGGTAAAATTGAAAGGCTTTAATCCTGCAGATGCAATCGTAGAAGTGAAACCTAGAGAAAGTGAACATTGTATAAGAGCAGAGGATATTTTAGCAGCAATAGAAAAAGAAAAAGATGAAGTTGCCCTGGTGCTATTTAGCGGGGTAAATTATTATACCGGACAGGTTTTCCCAATGCAGGAAATAACAGCAGCTGCACACAAGGCCGGTGCGTATTGCGGTTTCGACCTGGCACATGCTGCCGGAAATATTGAATTGAAATTACACGATTGGGAAGCAGATTTTGCCACCTGGTGCAGTTATAAATATTTGAACAGCGGTCCCGGTGGAGTGAGTGGAGTTTACATTCATGAAAAATACGCAACTGACACAAACTTCCCACGAATGGCGGGCTGGTGGGGACAAGAAAAAGAAACGAGGTTTAAAATGGAAGATGAATTTAAACCAATCCCAACAGCCGAAGGCTGGCAATTGAGTAATGCCCCGATCCTTTCTATGGCAGCACACAAAGCCTCACTCGATCTTTTTGAAGCAGCAGGAATGGATAAGCTGGTAGCCAAAGGAAAACTATTGCACAACTATTTATGTTTTATAGTAGATGAGATCAATGCTTCTCATGCTGAGAAAAAAATTGAAATCATTACGCCGAGAAATAATGGTGCGCATGGCTGCCAGGTAAGCCTGATCATGTTACAGGATGGAAAGAAAATATTTGATGCACTAAAGAGTAACGGTGTTCTTGCAGATTGGCGGGAGCCTGACGTGATAAGGGTTGCGCCTGTACCATTGTACAATAATTTTGAGGATATATTTAGGTTTGGGCAGGTAGTTCGGGAAGCAATTGGGTCATAGTTCATGGGTCATGGTTCATGGTTCATGGTTTATGGTTTATTGTAAAAATAATTGTGAGCAGGTTTACGACTCACATTAGTATTTGGGTTTTACAGAAAGAGAATAAAAGTAAAAAGATTTATGAAAGATGATATTGCAATATTGGGTGCTGGATTGGTAGGAAGTTTACTTGGCATTTACCTGGCGCAAAAAAATAAATACAATGTGAGTATTTATGAAAGAAGGCCAGACATGAGGCTGATGCAAGGTTCTGCAGGCAGGTCTATTAACCTTGCACTAAGTGATCGGGGGATAAAAGCCCTGGAGGATGTAGGTATTATGGAAGATGTAAAAAACATTTGTATTCCCATGCATGGGCGTCAAATTCATAATGCGGATGGCACACAAACCTACCAGGCATATGGAAAAGAAGGGCAGTATATTAATTCAGTTTCCCGTGGCGAACTCAACAAAAAATTGATGGACCTCGCAGAAGCCCATGGGGTAGAAATTTTCTTTGAAAAAAAATGCGAGGACATTAACTGGAAAAACAACGAAGTACATTTCAGTGGCAACAACAACATGGAAACAATATCGCCGGACCTGATCTTTGGTAGCGATGGAGCCTATGCCGCCTCCCGTCTTAGTTATCAATTAAATCATGATCGCTTTGAATACCATCAAACATTTATTGATTATGGCTATAAAGAACTTACCATTCCGGCTGGAGAAAATGGAAGCTTTCTCATAGAAAAAAATGCCTTACACATTTGGCCGCGAGGAAATTATATGCTGATCGCATTGCCCAATATTGATGGCAGTTTCACCTGTACCCTTTTCTTTCCCTATAGCGGAGATCCTTCTTTCGAAAGCCTGGACAGCAAAAAAAAAGTAGATAGTTTTTTCAAAAATGAATTTGCAGATGCATATAAATTGATGCCAGGCATAACAGAAGATTTCTTCAATAATCCAACAGCTTCATTGGTTACAGTAAAATGTTTTCCCTGGACCCATGAAGATAAATTTAGTTTAATAGGAGATGCAGCTCATGCTATGGTCCCATTTTTTGGACAGGGTATGAATTGTGGTTTTGAGGATTGTCTTGTGCTCAATCAACTTTGGGAAGCACACCAGGGAAACTGGACAGAAATACTTCCAAAATTCCAGGAATCAAGAAAGCCGGATGCCGATGCCATCTCTGATCTTGCCCTTGCAAATTTTACAGAGATGCGGGATAAAGTAGCTGATGAAAAATTCCTTGCACAGAAAAAGATAGAAGCGGCATTTAGTACCGCATATCCTGAACAATGGACGCCGGCTTATAGCATGGTCACCTTCCGGCCCGACATGAGGTATAGTGAGGCTTTGAATAAAGGCATGGCGCAGCAGAAAATCATGGATAGTATTATGTCAGCAGAAAGAGATACCTCCTGGGAATGGAACGAAACCACAGAAGCGAAGATGAAAGCAGCTTTACAATAAGCAGTTTTGAACGAATACTTAACAGGTTAAAAAAATAGCTCGGACTATATTTGCAAAACAATAATCAGAAAATGAAAAAAATGAAATTTCTTGTAACATTTGTATTGCTGCTCTCAATGAGTTTTGCAGCAGTTGCCCAACCTGCATCTTCTGATGCTATTCTAAAAAAAGCTTATGCAACAGCAGCTAAAGAACATAAAAATGTAATTATAATTTTTCATGCCAGCTGGTGTGGCTGGTGTAAGAAAATGGACAGATCCATGGCTGATGCATCAGTAAAAAAATATTTTGATGACAACTACGTAACGGTGCATATGACTGTACAAGAATCGCCAGACAAAAAAAATGAGGAAACACCAGGTGCCGCGGCCTTCCTGGATAAATATAAAGGGGGCAAAGCTGGCCTGCCCTTCTTTGTGATTATGGATAGCAAGGGAGAGAAAATTGCTGATAGTTTTGGCGAAGGCGGAAATATTGGATGCCCGGCATCGGAAAAAGAAGTGGCCCAGTTTATTAGCATGTTGAAGAAGACTTCAACGATCGATGCTGAAGGATTGGCAGCCATTACCACCGTTTTTAGAAAGAATGAAAACCACTAAAGAGAATATATGCATCGTAATATTTTAGTAAAACAGATCCGGGAGAAAAAATCTTATCTCTGTGTAGGATTGGATACTGATATCAATAAAATTCCTGCACACCTGCAACAAAATAAACATGCAATTGTTGATTTCAATAAAGCGATCATTGATGCAACAAAAGAGCTTTGTGTATCGTACAAAATAAATACGGCTTTTTACGAAGCACTTGGCAGTAAAGGTTGGGAAGCAATGGAAGAGACTGTGGCTTATATTCCGTCTACACATTTTAAGATTGCTGATGCCAAACGTGGAGATATAGGAAACACGGGCGATCAATATGCAAGAGCATTTTTCGAAATGCTTAATGTAGATGCAGTAACTGTTGCGCCTTACATGGGAGAAGACAGTATTCGTCCTTTTCTTGGGCATGAAGGAAAATGGGCAATTGTACTTGGTTTAACAAGTAACAATGGTGCAAAAGATTTTGAAATGCAGAAACTGGAAAGCGATTTCAATGATACGGGCAGAAGAGGAAAGTTCCTATATGAGCATGTGATAGAGAAAATTGCCGGGTGGGGAAATTCAGGAAATACCATGTTCGTCACCGGGGCGACACAGGCAACTGAATTCACCAATATCAGGGAGATAATCCCGGAGCATTTTTTACTGGTACCTGGCGTTGGTTTCCAGGGAGGAAGTTTGGCTGAGGTAAGCAAGTATGGTTTGAATAAAGAAATAGGTGTATTAGTAAATGTCAGCCGTGCAATTATATATGCCGGAAACGGCTGGAATTTTGCAGCAGAAGCGGCAGAAATAGCTAAGCAATACCAGTTTGAAATGGAAGGTTTAATGCCAGCGTAGAACAAACTAATGTGTGTTTCGTATATCAATAAAAAAGGAGTGAAAATTGTTTTTAGAATGGTGGATATTACTGGTTGGAGTGCTGATGCTTGTAGCATTTAGCATTATTTATTTATTGGAATGGAAACACCCGAGGCTTAAACTCCCTCATGTTGATCATTCACTTAAGTTATACTTCAAAGGTTGTGGTTACGTACTGGTAAATCTTTTTACCGCCTGGCTGATGGCTTCCTATCTATTCTTTGTTTCAAAATATGTCACAGGAGTGTTTTCCTTAATTACAGACAATTTTTGGTTGCAGTTCCTAATGAGTTTTCTCTTTATGGATTTAATCATGTATTGGTGGCACCGCATCAATCATATTGTTTATCCGCTCTGGAAATTCCATGAATTACATCATGAAGAAAAAGAATTGAATATCTATTCTACTTTTCATTTTCATCATAAAGAAATATTTATTTCTACCGGCTGGAAAACCATCCTCTTTCCCCTGATAGGGATTCGTCCGGAATCACTAATCATCTATGAAGCGGTTTTCTTTTCCGTGATCTTATTTCACCACAGCAATTTTAAACTTGGTTTTATTTGGGATAAAATTGTAGGGAGTATAATTGTAACTCCAGGTTTGCACCATATTCATCACTCTGTAAATATCACTGAAAGCAATTCCAATTACGGTTCTGTATTTTCATTTTGGGACAGGCTATTCGGCAGCATTACATTATACAGAAAACAGCAGATCACTTACGGCGTAGATCCGGCTTATGAGGTTCCTGAGAATCATGGGAAGTTAGGTACGGAGGAGGAGTGATTTGGTTCATGGTTGATGGTTCAAGGATCATGGTGGGAACTATTCGTAGAGTTCAGCGAAGCGCTCTACGTATTTTATAATGAGAAGGAGAATATTTTCTCCTTTGATGATGAAGAAATAACTTCCTGGGACTATCCGTAGAGTTCAGCGAAGCGCTCTACGGATTTCTAATGAGAAGGAGAATATTTCCTCCTTTGCTGA
>JBBQYS010000040.1:0-25828 GCA_038208485.1 Chitinophagales bacterium | reverse complement strand
ACAATTGCAACGCATAAAAATAAGTAGCCAGGCATTTACTTTAAATTTAGCCAATTACCCTAGCGGAATTTATCTTTTAAAAATAGAAGGTGCAGAAGTAAAGAAAATTGTTAAGCAGTAAACAGCTGGGAAAATACTCAGAGCGTTACATTGTCAACTGACTCTGCTGGTCTGCAACAGAATTTATGAAAACGATTTTTTAGAATAAAATGGTTTCAATTTAAGTTCCACAATCTTTCTTAAAGAAAAGCCTCAATCCAATAAATGGTTGAGGCTTTTTTATAGAATTTAAAATAATAGGATTAGGTAAAAGATTCTCCCACAGGCCAGTTTTCCTTCTTAGAAGGGCGACTTGATGACAGACAATTCCGAGGGTTTCCGCAACGGCGTACAAGTTGCAAAACGATACTACACCAATAAATGCACTATCTCCAACAATCCTTTTCGCTTCGTAATATAATCTATTGCACTACTATTTATATTCTTCTATTCCCCATGCAATTCCACCCGTTACCGGGATATTGTGTCTCTCGTTGAGGTAAGAGCAGACTGCACTGATAGATACAAATACTGTAATAATAATTTAAGAGATCCAATGAAGCGGGTTGGCACATATTAAACCACCCAATCAACAATTTCATTTTCTATTCCTTCTTTATAAGCGGCAGAAACTTTTATATAATTATCTGTATAACCTTCCACAGCATTAATCTTGTTCAGGCTTTCGAAAAGTACTTTCCTTGTATTACCTGCATGCTGAAGGGTGAAGTTTTGCATCTTCGTATAACTAAGGTTTCTCAACAGCTTGTTTCTCTCATGCCTTATAGAAATAGGAACAACCGGAGTAAGGGTTAGTGCATGTGTGTTGTCTCTTTCGCTGTATGTGAACACATGGAAATAACTTACGTCGAGTTCTGTAAGAAATTCTACTGTTTCCTTAAAATCTTCGTCAGTCTCACCAGGAAAACCTACGATCACATCCACACCAATGCAGCAATGCGGCATAAGTCTTTTTATCTGTGCAACTTTATGAGCATACAACTCTCTTTTATACCTGCGTTTCATAGCAGCCAGGGTTTTGTTGGAACCGCTTTGTAGCGGTATATGAAAATGTGGCATGAACTTTTTGCTCTTGCTTACAAAATCAATGATCTCATCACTCAGCAGGTTTGGTTCTATAGAAGATATCCTGAACCTTTCTATTCCCACAGTTTCATCAAGAGCCTGTATCAATTCATAGAAATTCTCTTCCCTGGTTTTACCCCCGGTAATTCCTTTCCCAAAATCTCCGAGGTTGATGCCGGTAAGTACTATTTCTTTGGCGCCCTCTGCTGCTATTTTTTGTACGTCTTCCAAAACCTTCTCAATGGAATTACTCCTGCTTCGTCCTCTCGCCATTGGTATAGTGCAGAAACTGCAATTATAATCGCAGCCATCCTGTACTTTTAAGAAAACCCTCGTGCGTTCATGCACTGAGTGGGAGGGAACAAACACATTCACATCTTCTATCTCGCAGCTGCAGATCTTCGCAGCATCGTTTCTTGATATTTCTTTCAGGTGATCGGCTATATTAAACTTTTCTGCTGCTCCCAGTACCAGGTTTACGCCGGGGATCTCCGCTATTTCTTTTGGCTTTAGCTGTGCGTAGCATCCGGTGATTACTACCAATGCCTCGGGAGCTTTCCGTTGAATTCTACGAACCAGTTGCCGGCATTCTTTATCCGCATTTTCTGTCACCGAACAAGTATTGATAACGTATACGTCAGCAACCTCTGTAAATTCTTTTTTTACAAATCCATCATTTTCCAGCAGCCTGCCAATGGCCGTAGTTTCGCTGTAGTTTAATTTACAGCCCAATGTATGTAGTGCTACCGATCGTTGCATAAGAGGCGCAAAACTAAAATTTTATTTCTATCCATCCCGTTTTAATGACTAGAACTGGCAGGAGTTAACGAAATTTTGAAACCTGGTCTCCGAATTCTTCTCATGAAATAGCGTTATTTATACCTAAATTGCGGCAAACCATTTTTTTAAGGCCGGATTAGTAATTTCTGGCTTTCAGATAATATTTATGCAAAAAAAACAAAATAAAAAAAAGCCTTCATCCGCAGCTTCACGTTCAGAAACCGTGAAAGGCACATTGGATGTGAGCCGTAGCGGAATGGGGTTCGTTGCAGTAGAAGGAAGGGAAAAAGATATCATGATCAAGCCTCATGATTTTGGCAAAGCTTTTCACGGAGATAAGGTTAGGGTAAAAATAAATGCCCCGGCTGGCCGTGGACAAAGAATTGAAGGAAAGATAACAGATGTAATAGAGCGAAAGCAAATTGATTTTATAGGCAATATTCAAATCAATAAAAACGTAGCTTTTTTTATACCAGCCAGTGATAAAGGCATCCCTGATTTTTATATACCAAAAGAAAAACTTTTGGAGGCAGAAGATGGACAAAGGGTTTTGGCCAGGTTGCAGCAATGGGAATCAGGCGATAAAAAACCGCAGGGCGAAGTGGTGCAGCTGGTGTCAGAAAAAGACGAAGGCGATCTTGCCATGAAGGCAATTATTATACAGGCTGGTTTTCCTCTCACGTTTGAAGAACATGTATTGGCACAGGCCAATGAGCTTAACGATAAAATAACCAGGGTAGAAGAAAAGAAAAGAAAAGACTACCGGGATGTGCTCACATTTACCATAGATCCTCATGATGCAAAAGATTTTGATGATGCGATTAGTATCCGGAACATGGACAACAGCAACTATGAAATAGGCGTACACATTGCTGATGTAAGTCATTTTGTAACGCCGGGAAGTGACCTCGATAAAGCTGCTTACGAAAGAGCTACAAGTGTTTACCTGCCGGACAGGGTAAACCCTATGCTACCGGAAAAAATAAGTAATGAACTATGTTCCCTTCGCCCCAATGAAGATAAATATACCTTCTCGGTAGTCTTCCAGATTTCTAACCGTGGAGAAATAAAACATACCTGGATTGGCCGTACGATCATTCACAGCAATACAAGATTTACCTACGAACAGGTGCAGGAGGTGATAGAGGGAGGTGATGGCGAACATACAAAAGCGATACTTCTGTTAGATAAACTGGCCAAACAATTCAGGGCTGAGCGTTTTGAAAAAGGTGCCATTAATTTCAGCAGTACAGAAGTGAAATTCCAGCTTGATGAAAATGGTAAACCAATTGGTGTAACAGTAAAAGAAAGTAAGGACGCACATAAGCTTATAGAGGAATTCATGTTGCTGGCAAATAAAGCCGTAGCAGAATATGTGAGTAAAATAAAGATCAATAAAGAACAAATACCTTTTCCATACCGGATACATGATACCCCCACTGAAGAAAAACTGGAACCCTTTGTGGTATTTGCCCGGAAATTTGGGTACACATTCAATATGGACACCCCGGAAGCCATCGCCACTTCTTTCAATGAATTAATGACAGCAGTGGAAGGTAAACCCGAGCAACATGTGCTGGAACAACTAGGCATTCGTACCATGGCGAAAGCTGTGTACAGTACAGAAAATATTGGGCATTATGGTCTTGGGTTTAAACATTATTGTCATTTTACTTCACCAATCAGAAGGTATCCGGATGTGATGGTACACCGTGTATTGCAGGAATGCCTGGACAAAGACCTGAAGCCCGACAAGAAAATGGAAGAAAAATCCAAGCACTGCAGCGACAAAGAAAGATCAGCAATGGAAGCAGAACGTGCAGGCAATAAATACAAACAGGTAGAATTCATGATGCAGTTTATTGGAGATGAGTTCGAAGCGGTGGTAAGCGGCGTAAGCAGTTTCGGTTTTTGGTGCGAAACAGTAGCGCACAAATGTGAAGGCCTGGTAAGTTTAAATAACCTTTCTTACTACGACGATTTTCAGCATGATGAAACTGATTATTCCATTAAAGGAAGGAACACAGGGCAGAAATTCCGGATTGGGGATAGGGTAAATGTAAAAGTTACTGCTGCTAACCTGGACAAACGGCAGTTGGATTATGAATGGATACCGGACACAGCAAAGACCGGTGTAAAAGGAGCTAAAAAGAAAGGGAAAAAATAAAGCTGGTTGCTGGTATTTTTCTCTTAATAAATAAAATTCTACACGATTTTACATGCATTCTTATACAGAACTTTCTTTACGCTTTGATGAATATTTTAACCGCAGGCATTTTCCTGAATCGCCTAAAAACCTATACGATGCTGCCCAATATATCCTAAGCATCGGCGGCAAAAGAGTGAGGCCTGTTGCGGTGTTGATGGGTTGCGAGCTTTTTGGTGAGTTGAACGATGATGCATTCAGCGTAGCTGCTGCCATAGAATTATTTCACAACTTCAGCCTGATACACGATGACATTATGGACAAGGCGCCACTTCGTCGTGGCAAGCAAACTGTACATATGAAATGGGGCGAGCCCACGGCACTTCTTGCAGGAGATGTCATGTTTGCCCAGGCTTATGATTACCTCACACAGATCAAACTGGATTATGTGCAGAAGATCATCCAGCTGTTTAATAAAACCAGTAAGGAGGTATGTGAAGGACAGCAACTGGATATGGATTTTGAAAACCAGGAGAATGTAAGTTTTGATAATTACCTGGAAATGATCACCCTGAAAACTTCTGTGCTTCTCGCAGCAAGCCTGCAACTTGGTGGATTGATCGGAGGCGCAAGTGGAGGAAATCAACAACATTTATATGAGTTTGGAAAAAAGCTCGGCATAGCTTTCCAGGTGCAAGACGATTATTTGGATGCCTTCGGTGATCCTGAGAAATTTGGTAAACAACCCGGTGGCGATATCTTATCCAATAAAAAAACTTTCCTGCAGATACATGCAATGGAAGTAGCAGTCGATCACCAAAAGCAAAACCTCCACGATATCCTTCAATCCAACCGCCCAAATAAAGTAAACGAAGTGCTGGCTATTTATAAAGCTTGTGGCGTAGATGAATGGGCTGCTTCATTAAAAGAAAAATATTACGAGGAAGCCCTGCAACACCTGGATGATGTGGCGGTGATGAATAACCGGAAAGAAAAGCTGAAAGAGTTGGCGGGGTATTTATTGGAAAGGGAGAATTAGAATAGTATGAGTGAAAAGTGGAAAGTGGAAAGTGGAAAGTGGAAAGTGGAAAGTTGAAAGTTGAAAGTGAAAAGTTGAAAGTGAAAAGACCTTGATTTCATAATATTATTTAAAAAATTGACTATTTTTTCATTTTAATAATCGCAAAATAAATAGTATAAATATGACCCATGACCCATGACCATGACCATAAACCATGAACCATGAACCATGAACCATGAACCATGATCCATCAACCATGATCCATGATCCATGAACCAAGAACCATGATCCATGATCCATCAACCATGATCCATTTATAACCAAAGCAGTCAAAACCCAAACTTATGTCATCATTATTCAGGCGAAAAGAAATATCCAGCATTATAGCCGAAGGCAGCGATGGGGCGCACGGTGGTGATGGCCTGAAAAGAGTATTAACCCTTAAAGACCTGACATTTTTTGGTATAGCTGCTATACTCGGTGCAGGAAGTTTTAGCAGTCTTGGAGCAGCCATTTTTGATGGAGGTCCGGGTGTGGTAGTATTATTTGTGATCACTGCAGTAGCCTGTGGATTTACCGCACTTTGTTATTCAGAATTTGCCAGCCGGATCCCGGTAGCTGGTAGCGCTTATACTTATGCTTACGCAAGTTTTGGAGAGTTACTTGCCTGGATAATCGGATGGGCATTGATCATGGAATATAGCATCGGTAATATTTACGTTGCCTATAGTTGGAGTGATTATTTTACTTCCCTGATGAGCAAGATGAAAATTAATGTTCCTGCCTACCTCAGTACCAGCTACATGGAAGCAAAAGATACTGTGATGAGTGGAGGAAATAACAAAGATGCTTTGAGCGCCTGGGCAAATGCACCAATAGTTGCCGGAATAAGATTTATCGTTGATCTTCCTGCTCTGGCCATCAACCTTGGTATCACTTACCTGGTGTATCGTGGCATAAAGGAAAGCCGAAATTTTAGCAACCTGATGGTATGGTTGAAGATGGGTGTGGTAGTTATTATTATTATTGTGGGCGGTTACCTGGTGCTAAGCAATGGCCTCACTTTCAATTGGACGCCGCCGGCAGACGACGGGATAAAATCTTTCATGCCTAATGGTTTTGGTGGTGTAATGATGGCAGTGAGCGGCGTTTTCTTTGCTTACATTGGTTTTGATGCCGTTAGTGTATTAGCCGAAGAAAGTAAAAATCCTCAACGAGATCTTCCCAGGGGTATGATGCTAAGTTTAGTCATTTGTACAGTAGTGTATATTCTCCTCACCCTGGTGCTTACCGGTGCTGTGAATTACCGAAGTTTTGAGGGAGTGGGAGATCCACTGGCATTCATATTTGAACCACAAAATCTAAATGTTGGCTGGATGCAATTCCTCGTGGCTATTACTGCGGTCGTAGCTATGACAAGTGTATTGCTGGTATTTCAAATGGGACAGCCCCGCATCTGGATGAGCATGAGCCGTGATGGATTACTTCCCCCGGTATTTCAAAAAATTCACAAAAAGTTTAAAACGCCTTCATTTGCTACAATCATTACCGGGTTTGTAGTTGGTGTTCCAATTATTTTCACTGACAAAACATTTGTGCTGGACTTTACCAGCATCGCAACACTTTTTGCGTTTCTGCTGGTTTGTGGTGGCGTCCTTTTAATTCCGAGAAAAGAAAAAATTGCTGGTCGGTTCCACTTGCCTTACATAAATGGGAAGATCATTTTCCCGATCATAGTCTTATGTTCGCTGCTGGTTGCTTATCTGCTAAGTAATAAGTATTTCACTGACATTTTCAACTTTGATTTTAGTGCCAACGAAGACTATGCTGCCGGAAAAATTTCTTTTATGGATGCAGCCACACCAAATATCAGCCTGATTGTCTTCTGGCTATCTGCTCTGGCCTTAGCTGCTTTTTCTTACGTAAAAAACTTCTCACTCATCCCGCTGATGGGCGTGTATACCTGCGGCTACCTGCTCACCGGTATGAGCATGAGCAATTGGTTGTGGTTTATTTCCTGGCTAATTTTAGGTCTGATCATTTACCTGCTTTACGGTCATAGGAAAAGCAAGCTGAGTTTGCCTATCACCTCTTTGTCAGAAGACAAAAATCTGATCTAGAGCGTACTGTTTAAGAGAAATGACTGGATAAATTTCTTCCCTGGTTAACCGCCTGGATTAGTTTTTGCTCAATATATATATTGTGCTGTTGTTGTAAAGATTACTAATTAACTGCGAGAGAAGTTAGCAAGTGTGTTGTAAAACCAAGCTCAGAAACTACCTTAAGTAATGTAATTTTTAACTTTGCTGCCATGGGACCAATCAATCTTTTGCCCTACGATGGGCAGCTTTTTTACTATCCGGATTTTTATCCGCAGGCAGAAGCTACTCTCTTGTATCAGGAACTTCTCAATAACATTCCCTGGCAGCATGATGAAGTAATTATTTTCGGCAAGAAGATCATTACCAAAAGAAAAATGGCCTGGTATGCAGCGCCTGGACTGGATTATACCTATTCGGGCAGTACCAAAACGGCCCTGCCTTTTACGCAAGCTTTGCTCCAAATAAAAACTGAAGTTGAAAAAGTTTCGGGAGCAGAATTTAATTCCTGCCTGCTAAACTTTTACCATGATGGCCAGGAAGCTATGGGATGGCATAGTGATAACGAAAATACCCTGGAGAAAAACGGCATTATTGCAGCGGTTAGTTTTGGTGCCGAACGCAGGTTTGTTTTCCGGCATCGGGGAACCAAAGAAAAGAAAGAAATATTATTGGAAAAAGGGAGTTTGGTTTTAATGTCAGGAATTATACAGGAACAATGGCAACATGCGATTCCGAAAATGGCTACAGTGAAAACACCGAGGATCAGCCTTACTTTCAGACAAATGAAAGCAAATTAAATAGCAGGGTGGGCCAGGAGCTTTTGGTGAAGTTCCAACACCTGGGACAGTAAAGACGATTGCTCGTCATTGGTCAATACGAAATCACATCGTTCCATTTTTTCTTCTTCATTCATTTGCCTGCTCATCTTTTGCAAAATAATTTCTCTGCTGCTCCCATCTCTTTTCATGATTCTTTCTATGCGTAGCTCGGGGGGAGAATAAACACCAATCACGAGGTCCAGTTGCTTGTCTGCACCCGATTCAAAAAGAATAGCTGCTTCTTTTATAATGTAAGGCGTTTGTTGCAGTTTGATCCAGGCCTCTGCATCAGCAAGGGTTGCGGGATGAACTATTTTGTTTAAAGCTTCCAATTTTTCCTGGTTGGAAAAAACCTGGGTTCCAATAAATTCACTATTTAATTTTTTATCGAGGTAAGCATTCTCTCCAAACAATGCTCTGATCTGCCCAACCAAAGATTCGTCTTCATGCATCAATCTCCTGGCAGCAGCATCTGCATAATATACCGGTACATTCAGTACTTCAAATATTTTTGCTACGGTAGATTTACCGCTTCCGATTCCACCAGTAAGTCCAACTTTAAGCATGTTCCGGAGTTTGTAAATTATAGTGTAAATAAAAAATCCACGACAAAGGTCGTGGATTAAATTTTTTCTAGCAGCAGCTTATGCTTTTGCTGTTACTACCGGCTTATTAATGTTACTTGTCCATTCCATGCTGATGGCACTTCTTTCTATTTTAATATAACTTCCAGGGCTTGTTTCCATTTCTATGGTCGCATCGTCATTCACTTTATTGATCTTGCCGTGAATACCTGCTATTGTAACAATCTTATCTCCTTTCTGCAGGTCATTGATAAATTGTTTCTGCTTTTTGGCTTTTTTAGCCTGCGGGCGAATCATGAAAAAATAAAATACCAGGATCATTCCACCCATCATGATCAGGGTTGTATAATCTCCGCCGGGCTTGGCCTGTAGCAAAATTTGCAAATTTGTCATTGTTTGTTTTTGGGTCTAATGTAAAAATAAAGGCATAGCCTTTTATATGTAATAATTATTTCTTCTTTTCTTTTGGTAATACTTCACCCAGCAACATAAGCTCTGGGAAACCACCTTCTACGTTTGCCGTAACAGTGACTGATTTATGGGCTATTCCAGGACGATTCTCGCTGTTGAACTTCACTTTTAAATAACCAATTTCCCCAGGCAAAATCGGTTGCTCAGGTTTCTCAGGTACCGTACATCCACAACTGGCTGTAGCATCTGTAATGATAAGTGGATTGACACCGGTATTCTTGAACCGGTAACTGAATTCTACTGACTGCCCATCTATTATTTTGCCGAAATTATAACTACTGTCCAGTACCTGCACTGTAGTTAGTGAGGAGGACACAGCAACACTGTCTGTATTGATGACTGGTGATATATTGTCCTGCTTCCGCACATTGCAACTGATAACAGAAATGAGTACAGCGAATCCTAAAAAATTCTTAAGCATAGTTTAATGTTTTAGCTTTTGATCGGTTGATAAGAAATTAATTTTATTTATACAATACTGTTTTTGTATCGCTTTTTATCTATTTTATTTTCTGCCTGCAATTCTTTGTGAATATTATCCAGCAAACCATTTACAAAGTGGCCACTTTGAGGCGTGCTATAATCCTTTGCGAGGTCTATATATTCATTAATGGTAACCTTGGTAGGAATTGTGTCAAAATATAAGAATTCACAAACACCCATTTGCAATAAGATAAGATCAAGCGCTGCAATGCGGTCTGCATCCCAGTTATTTAATTTTGGTTTGATGAGTTCCAGCGTATGCGGTTCTTTTTCTATTACAGTCCTCAGCAGGTCTTTTGCAAAGTCTCTTTTCTCACCACTTAGGATATTGGTAAAATCCTGCACTGTTGGTTTGTTCAAAAAATTCTGCACGAGCAACTGCATCATCTCAGCATCATCATCCCAGTTGATGAACAATTCCTCTACATGGCCTATGAAATTATCATCTGGCAGCATTAAAGCATTAAATATAAATTCCAGTATCTGCTTCTCATCTTTTTTATTTCTTGACCGTTCTTCTATGTATTCTGCATACTCTGGTGTCACTACCAACTTCTGGTAGGTTTTTTTAAGCAGGTCTTTATCTATCAGTAAATCCTGTTTAAAATTTCTTACAGCTCCGCTAAAAGCAGGGCTTTCTACGATCTTCCACAACAATTCATTACCAGCAAGTTTGGTATTGATCGCAAGGTCCTGTGCTGTAGGTAAATGTTTACTCGCTTTCTGCCTGGCATCAGTTTCTGCATACCGGGCTACTTCTGTAAGGAAATATATAAGGTAGGTAAAGAGCTCTGCACTAAGTTCAATTTTTTTGGTAAGAACAGCCATCCCGGCTTTCAGATCCGTCGTTTCTTGTTTTGTATCCAGCCCGTATAGGGTTTGCATCACTTTTATCCTGATATTTCTTCTACTGATCATGTACTACCGGCTTATTTTGAGAGCGCAAATTTAGGCATTTTTTGTTGCATTGGTTTCCTGTTGTTCTGTATGTGTACAAACTGTTTGTGTAAAAATGTCCTAAATTTTCTGTTCAATTTGACAGGAATGTACCCATAACCTGTCATAATTCAACAATCTTGGTATTGGTACGAAATTAGCCTACCATTGCATACCTGAAAAACGGGTACATTCTTTAAACAAAAAAACAATAATATTATGGCTAAGAAGTCTGGTGGCATTACACCACTACACGACAGGGTAATTATTAAACCTGCGAAAGCTGAAGAAAAAACTGCCGGGGGATTATACATACCTGATACGGCAAAAGAAAAGCCACAACGTGGTTCTGTTATAGCTGCCGGTCCCGGCAAAAAAGATGAGCCTGTAACCGTAAAACCAGGTGATGAAGTGCTCTACGGAAAATTTGCCGGACAAGAAATTTCTGTAGAAGGAAACGACTACCTTATTATGAGGGAAAGTGATATTATCGCAATCATTTCCTGATCTCACGGTATAGTCCAACAATTTATTTTCAACAAAAAAAGTAAAACCTGCTTATCCCGCAGGAAATTGACCACCGGGATTACATTACAATATGTCTAAAATAATTTACTTCGACCTCGAAGCAAGAAATAAAATGAAAAAAGGCGTGGACACTTTGGCCAACGCTGTAAAAGTAACCCTGGGTCCAAAAGGCCGTAACGTGGTTATAGAAAAGAAATTCGGTGCACCAGCAGTTACTAAGGATGGTGTGACCGTAGCCAAAGAAATAGAACTGGAAGACCCTATCGAAAATATGGGTGCGCAAATGGTAAAAGAAGTAGCTTCTAAAACTGCAGATATTGCAGGTGATGGTACTACTACTGCTACTGTTCTTGCACAAGCCATTATAGCAGAAGGTTTGAAAATGGTAGCTGCAGGTGCAAATCCAATGGACCTGAAAAGAGGTATAGATAAAGCGGTAAGCATCGTGGTAGAAAACCTGAAGTCTCAGAGTCAAACAGTTGGAAACGATTCTAAAAAAATCCAACAGGTAGCTACTATCTCTGCTAATAATGACGAAACAATCGGAAAACTGATTGCGGAAGCATTTGTAAAGGTTGGTAAAGAAGGTGTGATCACTGTAGAAGAAGCAAAAGGAACTGATACCACTGTTGATATCGTAGAAGGTATGCAATTCGATCGTGGATATGTATCTCCGTACTTTGTAACCAACAGCGAAAAAATGCAGACTGAGTTGCAGAACCCTTACATATTGATCTATGATAAAAAGATCTCTATCATGAAGGACATTCTTGGAACACTTGAAAAAGTTGCTCAAAGTGGTCGTCCGTTATTGATCATTGCAGAAGACCTGGAAGGGGAAGCATTAGCTACATTAGTAGTAAACAAACTTCGTGGTACACTAAAAGTGGCAGCTGTAAAAGCGCCGGGCTTTGGTGACAGAAGAAAAGAAATGCTTACCGATATTGCTGTGCTTACAGCAGGAACTGTCGTTAGCGAAGAACTTGGTACCAAACTGGAAGCTGTTGAATTAACGACACTTGGCCAGGCGGCTAGTGTGGTAATAGATAAAGACAATACAACTATCGTAGGTGGTAAAGGTAAAAAAGCTGATATCACTGCAAGGGTAAACCAGATCAAAGCACAGGTAGCAAATACGACCAGTGATTATGATAAAGAAAAACTCCAGGAGCGTTTGGCTAAACTTGCCGGCGGTGTAGCTGTACTTTATGTAGGTGCTGCCACAGAAGTAGAAATGAAAGAAAAGAAAGATAGGGTAGACGATGCCTTACATGCAACACGTGCTGCTGTGGAAGAAGGAATTGTTCCTGGTGGTGGTGTAGCCTTCATTCGTGCTATCAAGAGTCTTGATCCTGCCGTTAAAGGACAGATCGCAGATGAAAAAACAGGTATGGCTATCGTACGTCATGCGCTGGAAGCACCGGTTCGTATCCTTACTCAAAATGCTGGTATTGATGGTAGCATCGTGATCCAGAGAATAAAAGAGGGCGTTGGTGATTTTGGTTTCAATGCACGCACAGAGGTTTACGAAAACTTGTTTAAAGCTGGTGTAATTGATCCAACCAAAGTTAGCCGTGTAGCACTTGAAAATGCTGCTTCTATAGCTGGTATGTTGCTTACTACAGAATGTGTAATTGCTGATAAGCCAAAAGCTGATGAGCCACACAGTCATGGTGCGCCGGACATGGGCGGAATGGGGGGATACTAATCCCAGATAAATCTAAAAGTCAAAATCCCCTGGTTCATAGCCGGGGGATTTTTATTTGATAAAATATTACAAATGCAGTAACCTATTATTGTGCGTAGAAATTATTTTAGACAACTGAACAATATCAGTATTTTCATTCAAAACATTTACTCATCAGGAGAAAGAACCTAAAAAATTAATTTTATTTTGGTAATAAATTTTTCGAATTTCTTTTCTTCTATATTTGTCACTCAAACATTTACCTAAAACCCAAAAACCATGTTTAAAAACCCTTTTTCCTTTAATGGAAGAATCCGCCGCCTGGAGTATGGACTCACTTACCTGGCTTGTATTGTTATTTCGATGAGTTTATCTGCATTGATCGTACCTGAACCAAATTCTGATTCTTCGCAGACAACTATGATTATTTATTTAGCCCTTTTGGTTCCTATGTATTGGATCATGCTTGCCCAGGGAGCAAAAAGATGCCACGATCATGGAAGGTCGGGATGGTTTCAGATCATTCCTTTTTATGTGTTTTGGATGTTATTTTCAAGTAGTGAGTATGGACCTAATAAATATGGCCCTAACCCAAAAGGTGAAGGCAACTTTGATGACATAGATGAAATCGGCAATTACCTGCAGCCCGAACCAGTACAGCATTAATTAGATATTACTCTATAAAATCAAAACAGGAAGCCTTCGCTTCCTGTTTTTTTTAGCGTCATAACTCAAAAGTTCCTGGAACACTAAACTGGTAAAGATTACTTTTTAGTATAAAAGGTTTTACTCTTATCCAAAACCTTAATCTCCTGTTCATGAATTTAATGGGAGCATCCTGTTCCAACAATATTTCATCTGATTCCGTGTTTGCTCCGGGAAAATCTGTACCGTAACCAAAAGCCATTAGACTCTATAGTGGTAAACTGATTAGGATAATATTCCAAAGCTTACGGAAGTAATTATTTCTGTTTTTTAATTACCCTAAAACATTCTTATATCTTTTCTGCCAGTCTTATTTTCGGCGTCCATTTTTTTCTGAACAGAAAAATTAAAACGCCAAACAAAATAAATGGCCATATAGAAATAACTGCAATCAATAATTTTTTAAGTATGCCAAAACCGGTTACAAACGCTTCTCCCATTGCAGTTGGATATGCAGTCACCAATGCAGCATCGGTATCTGCCACAACAATAATATTAGCCTGGGCAGGTTGGTATAAATAAACTGTGACTGTCGCAAAATCTGCCTGGTCATTTATCTTTAAATTTTCTACGAGTTTATTGATACTTGCTTCCCTGCTTTGTTCTACTGCTACCAGGTCTTTGGATTTGGTGGCGAGATCTTCTGATTTTTTCTGTAAGTCTAATCCGGCGTCTGCGATAATTTCATTGGCTATATAATTAATGGTTGCATCTGTTTGTACCAGCCGCCTGTTTTCTATAAAATTTACCAACGCCGGAATGCTGTTTATGAGGCTGTCACGATATACTACAGGAACCCGTAAACGCAGGCTGGCAGTAGTTCTGTACGTTGTCACCTGCTGCAGAGAATCTGATTTGTACGGCAGTTCTTTTGTTTCAATGGTTTCATTCTGAAGATTTGTTTCTTCAATAATGCCTGAGAGTTTTTTAGTAAGACTTTCGAGGGTAGTGGTGACTTTTAAAACATCATTTGCCCGGCAGGAAATATCGGCAGTGTGTATCATTTTTCTTTTTGTGCTATTGATGGAATCCAGGCCATAAGAACCTGCAGAATCGTTGATAGCCTGGTAGATGGCTTCTTTACTACCAGGTGTATTTTGATCAGACTGGTTGCAGGACAAGAAAAATACAGGGCATAAAGCTGCGCAGATAAAAACGATTTTTTTCATTTTGATGGGGTTTTTAAAAAGTGAATAAAAATAAACTGAGCTGAGCAAGCAGGTTCATAGGTTTATACCCTCAGCGTAAAAAAGGTAACGACTCCTTGAAGGGAATTGAGTTTTATTTAACAAAGAGGGGGAGAGTAGAGCAGAGACTTTTAGACTAAAGACATTTAGACTAAAGACCTTTGGACTGAAAATTAAACTGCTGGAAAATTCTAGATTTTTTATAGAGCAAAGCGTAATTAATTCCCGTTTATGAAATTTCAATTTTTGCTTTTTGGTGATCTTCGATTTTTATTTGCTAACATTGAACTGTAGATAGAAGTACATTTTACAATGAAAAAACTTCCAATGAAAAAATGCCTGCTTGTTGTTTTTATATTAATCAATATTGCCTTACCCATCTATGCTCAGCAACCAACGGAGCAATCTCATTTACAAGAAAAACTTACAGGACATATCTCTGCACTGGCGCATGATTCCATGGGCGGCAGGTATGCAGGGTCAAAAGAAATGTACCTGAGTGCCGATTATATTCGCAAAGAGTTTGTTGCGGCAGGATTAGTTCCACTTGTTGCGGATGGGGATTACTATGAGCGATATCTTCTGCCTGGTACTAAAGATGTCGGGATAAATGTCATTGGTGCTTTGCCATCCCAGACTGGTGGCTCAGAGGTGTTGATTTTTTCAGCTCACTATGACCACATTGGCTATATAGGCGGAGATGTAGATTTAAAAACTCGCAGTGAAGTAAAAAACAATACAAATGCTGGTAATTTTTTCGAAGTAAGGCGTGATAGCAAGGGTTATAAGCCTCCAAAACCTGACCTGATTTATAATGGTGCTAATGATGATGCTTCAGGGGTGTCTGCTTTGATAGAGATTGCAAATGCTTACGCAGAAGATACAATGCCCAGAAAACGAACGATATTATTTATTGCATTCTGTGCAGAAGAGTGGGGGTTGGTTGGTTCCAATTTTTTTGCCAGTCATATTCAGGATGCTTCCAAAATTGTTGCAAATATTTCCCTGGAAATGCTGGGTCGTACAGAAAAAAACGGAATCATAGTTAGTGGGTCCGGGCTGTCTGATCTGATGCCAGTCCTCAATCGAAATTTATACAATCAAGGTAAATATGAGAAAGGCTTTCATTTTCAGCCAGACAATGAATCCGGACAACAACTTTTTTACAGAAGTGACAACTACCCATTCTTCCTGAAGAGAATTGTGTCTCATTGTCTCATTGGCGGAGATGGTGCTCCCTATTATCACACTGTAAAAGATGAACTTAAAACCCTTAATATGAAACAAATGACACGTGCTGTCCAAATGATCATTGATGCCTGCAGGCCGCTGTTATATGATCAGAAGTTATCGTTTAATGAAAAAAATAACTAAGCTATGTCCCACTGTTACTGATCACTGCATTCCAACAATTGTTCGGTGTTACATATCAAATGAAAATGATTTTATTCATTTTCCTTCTTCTTAATTGGCAGGGTCTTTGTTCGCCAAAAGTGTTGGTTTATACAGCAATAACTTCCCGGGAATAAATTTAGATTAGCAAAATTGCTGACTTTTTATTTTTTACGTTTTAAAGTTATTTTTAATTTCCCGGCAATGTATTTACGGTTGCCTGTCAATATTATTTAAACATTAAGCAATGCTTTTTAGAAATAATAAATGATATAAACCTGATTTAATCACGAAATTGTATTATAAAAAAATTCAACAAATTTACATGAGTAATTTATTCGGGGCACCCATCATAGACCTGCAGAAAATAAAACAACTGAGTACCGAAGCCCCGGAAATAATTGTATGGGCAGCACCTGTCATGTTTTTGTTTGTTTTGATAGAATGGATTTATTCAAAAAAAGAAAAAAAAAATATATACAACAAAAAAGAAACTTTTGCTTCTATATGTGTAGGTATCGGCAATATTTTTATTTCTTTCCTGCTCAAGCTCACTTTACTTTTTCTCGTGGTATTGGTGTACAACCTCATACCGTGGCGCATGTACCTCAATTGGTGGACGCTGCTCCCTTGTTATATCGTCCTGGACTTTTGCAGTTATTGGGCACACCGTATTTCTCACCACCAAAGGTTTTGGTGGGCCACACATGTAGTGCATCATAGTGGTGAAGACTATAATCTTACCGTGTCTTTCCGGCTCAGCTGGGTGCAGCATATCAAAATCATTTTCTTTTTGCCGGTTGCATTGTGTGGTTTTCATCCAATAGTATTTTTTGTGGCAAATCAAATTGCTATACTATTCCAGTTTTGGGTACATACAGAATACATAAAAAAACTACCAAAGTTTTTTGAATACATTTTTGCTACACCCTCTAACCACCGGGTGCACCATGGCTCACAGGATAAGTATATCAACAAAAACTTTGGCGCTACTTTTATTTTATGGGACCGCATGTTTGGCACTTACCAGCCAGAAGAAGAAAAAGTAATATACGGCCTCACCCACAAACTGGAAAATAAAGGAAACCCATTTTACATTAATTTTCATGAATTCATAGATATATGGAAAGACGTGCGCAAGGCTAAAGGATTTAGAAACAAAATGTTTTACTTATTTGGCGATCCGGGTGATGTAGCAAAACACAAAGCCACCCTCATGACAAAGTCAGAAAAAAAACTCCCACGAACTGCCCCGGAAAAAATAAGGGTAGAGCAGCTTTCGTAGTGCTGCATATTGTATTCTTGTTTAAGGGAACCGCTCATTAAACTGATAAAATTATATCTGTAGGATTTTAATCAGGGTAATATTTAAGCAACTTTTCTAACAGCTTTTCTATTTTTTCTTTTTCCCGTAACCCATCTCCCACCGGTTCCCCTATGTGAAAATAGTAGGTCTTACTTATCTCTTTCAATTCATTGCTGCCTTCATCAGATCTGTAAACTGATACCTCATCTGTAGTAAATTCCAATATCAAATAAAGATCATATGCTATTCCAATGATCTTACTTACCGGTGCTTCCATTCTTGCCCGCATAAAACTGGAATCATAAGTGTAGCGAACTGTTACCGATAAGATACCGGTCGGGCTGATGGAAAATGCTGAGTCGATAGTCATTGTGCCATCATACCCCCAATGTTGCGTGGGAGATTTTTTTAAAATACTATTCAACTCATTGAGAAAATCTTTTTCTACTTTTTTTTGTGGTTGGGCAGTTGCGGAATAAGTAAGTGAAAAACAAAAGGATAAAAAGACCAGGAATGTTTTCATTTGCGCTTTCAAATTTGATAAGTTTATTGAATTATTTCATTCTCCATATTAAACACTTGTCTTGCGAAACGATGTTATTGAATATTCACAGAGGCGTCGGGGGTAGCTCTATCCTGATACAGCTAAAAGGCCGCTAAGTAAAAGAATGCTGTCGTATACTATTTTCCATGTTTGCAAAAAAACCAGTGTAAAGTTTCCAGTGTATAATCTCTGAAAAATCTTTTTTTAGTGTGAAGTTCTATGCGAAAAATTGCCCGGTTTTTAGTGATCATTAAGTGGCAAACCCTGCTTCTGAAAGTCTGTCCAGTTTAAATATTCTGGCGCTACCCGATGTTCTTCCATTGTGATGCAGTTTTCTACCGGGCAAATAAGCTCACATAAATTACATCCTACACATTCGTCTTCTTTGATAGTGTATTTGTTGTAGGGCATGCCATACTCAAGGTTAATAGATTGATGAGAAGTGTCCTCGCAGGCAATATAACAAAGCCCGCAATGAATACATTTATCCTGATCTATTTTTGCTATGTGGTGATAATTTATATCCAGGTCTTCCCAGTGCGTAATATTATTTACGGACTTGCCGATAAAATCATTCAGCGTAGCAAAACCTTTTTCATCCATCCAGTTGTTTAATCCTTCACACATATCTTCTATAATGCGGAAACCATGCGTCATTGCTGCAGTACAAACCTGTACATTGGAAGCACCGAGCAGCATAAATTCCACCGCATCTTTCCAGGTGCTTATACCACCTATGCCAGAAACCGGGACTTTACGTGTGGTTTCATCCTGCGCAATTGTTGTCAGAAATTTTAATGCAATTGGTTTTACGGCAGGACCGCAATAACCACCGAAAACACTTTTTCCTGCCACGTAAGGATTAGGAACAAGTGTGTTAAGGTCTACACCTGTTACAGATTGTATTGTGTTTATTAAAGACAAGGCATTTGTACCGGCTTCTACCACTGCTTTACCAGTAGGCACAACAGAGTGTACATTTGGAGTGAGCTTGGTAATAACCGGAATGGTAGCTTTTTCCATTACCCATTCCACCACCATTTTTGCAATGGCAGGATCCTGGCCCACCGCAGCACCCATTCCTCTTTCCGTCATGCCATGCGGGCAACCAAAATTTAATTCAAAACCATGAGCGCCGGTATCTTCCACTTTTTTTATGATATCGTGCCAGCTCTCGCGGTTATTATCAGCCATTAATGAAACTACCATAGCCCGGTCGGGGAACAAACGAATACACTCTTCTATTTCTTTGAGATTGATGTCAAGAGGGCGGTCACTAATGAGCTCAATATTATTAAAGCCCATTACGCGGTGCCCACCAAAATCTACAGCGGAATACCGGGACGAAACATTTTTTACCTGTGCACCAAGGGTTTTCCAAACCACACCTCCCCAGCCGGCTTCAAAGGCACGTAATACATTTATTTTCTTATCGGTAGGCGGGGCGCTCGCCAGCCAGTAGGGGTTAGGGGATTTAATTCCTAAAAAGTTTGATGTAATGTCAGCCATGGGAAGCCAATATTTTAAATTGTGAATTTTAAATTTTGAATTGTTGCAGAACTTAAGGTATTCTTTATAATATAAATTTTCAACTAATCCAGAAGTGGATTCTTTTTTTTATTATTAAGTGGCTTGAGAGGTTTTTACTATTTTGGTGAGTATATTAATGATATGCTCAGCTGATATTAAATATGTAGAATAATCTAAATCCACTAACCTGCTTTTATCAAGAAGGCGAAGCCAATACCTGGTCTCACGTGCTTCTTTTGAAGCGATAGCCATTTTAGAAATGAAATCTTTCCGGGATTGCCCTGCTATTGCTTCTTCAACGTTTGCGCCAATGCTGGTAGCGCTTCGAAGAACTTGCTTTGAAAGCACATATTCTTTGTTTTGAAGCAATAATTTATACAGTTCAATTATTTGTAAAGAAAAATTGAAAGACATATCCAGAATAGGATTTTCTGTTTTCATAAAGGTTTAAAGTTTATAATTTAAAAAAAATAAACAAGATGATTTTGCTCGTTCATTTAAAATATAGCATTTAAAATTTAAAATATTCTATAATCTCCGCAGCCCCGTCTTTTCCCGCCTGCACTGCATCCACCACTTCTTTTCCGCCGTTCACACAATCACCGCCTGCAAATACACCTGCAATATTTGTAATTGCTTTATCAGAAACAGAAATTTTGCCGTTTGTATTAGAAAGATCATTTTCTTTTACAAGATCATAAAATGGCATTTGCCCCGCAGCTTTTATGACCATATCCGCTTCTATTATAATTTCTTCCCCGGTGTCTATCGGTGACCGCCTGCCGCTTTCATCCGGCTCGCCTAGTTGAATTAAAGACACTTTTATGCCCGTTACTTTTCCTGCATAGGTCAAAACTTCCTTTGGTGCTGCAAGCCACATTATGTTGCATCCGTCCAGCTTTGCGATATTTAATTCAGTTTCTGTACATGGCATTTCTTCCTGTGTGCGGCGATAAAGCATGGTAACTTCTGCAGCGCCTAATCTTTTGGCCTGGGTTGCCGCATCAATGGCTGTCATTCCCATTCCTATAACTACCACTTTGTCTCCCACACGTATTTCACTAAAATCATTACTGCGGATTTGATAAATAAAATTGATTGCATCCACCACACCTTCTGCATCTTCTCCGGGAATATTCAACTGCCGTGCAAGGCCAACACCAATGCCTAAATAAACTGCATCAAAATCTTTTTGTAATTCCTCTAACCGGATATTTTTTCCAAGTTCTTTTTCATATTTAATGTCAATACCCCCGATGGATAAAATATAATCTACTTCATCTTCGCAAAATTCAGGTGTTACTTTATAAGCTGCTATACCATAGGTCATAAGACCGCCACCTTTTTTTTCTTTTTCAAAAACGGTCACGTCCACTCCTTCACGACTCAGCATGTGCGCACAACTTAATCCTGCAGGGCCTGCACCTATAACGGCCACTTTTTTTCCGGTGGATTCTTTGCGGGTAAAAAGCTTCCATTTATTTTCCATTGCTTTTTCCGTACTGTACCGTTGCAGCTTTGCAATGGCAATTGGTTCTTCGTCCTGTAAATTATAAACACAAGCGCCTTCGCATAATTTTTCTACGGGACATACTTTTCCGCAGCCAGCCCCAAATACATTCGATACTAAAATTGTATGGGCACTGCCTTTTAAATTATCAGTAGTGATCTGTTTGATAAATTTAGGCACATCTATGCTGGTCGGGCAGCTTTTCATACACGGCGCATCGTAGCAAAATAAGCAACGGTTTGCCTCTGCTAATGCAGCATCCGCATTGTCAAACGGTGGATGAATGTCTGAAAAATTTTCTGCGTATTCTCTTTCTGAAAGCCTGTTAGATTCTATAGCCATGGTAAAATTTAATTATCAGAGTTCTGTAAGTTTTTCATAAGTTTCCGGCCTTCTGTCTCTGAAGAACTGCCAGGTGTTTCTTACTTCTTCAATCATATCAAGATCAAAATCTGCAATGAGTAATTCATCATTATCTTCTGAGGCCTGGGCAAATATTTGACCGCGGGGATCAACAAAATAAGAAGTGCCATAAAACTTCCCGAGATTCCAGGGTTTTTCTTCACCAACACGATTGATGCAGCCCATAAAATATCCGTTTGCTGCGGCATGAGCTGGTTGCTCTAGTTTCCATAAATATTGTGATAATCCCGCTACAGTTGCAGAAGGATTATAAACGATCTCTGCACCATTTAATCCAAGTACTCTTGCGCCATCCGGGAAATGACGGTCGTAGCAAATGTACACGCCGATCTTCGCATACTTCGTCTGAAACACAGGATAGCCAAGGTTTCCGGGCTTAAAGAAAAACTTTTCCCAAAAGCCTGAGGTATGCGGGATATGGTTTTTTCTGTACTTGCCAAGATAGGTTCCATCTGCATCAATGACGGCTGCAGTGTTATATAAAAATCCTGCCTGTTCTTTTTCATAGATAGGAACAATGATCACCATGTTATATTTCTTTGCATACACGGCTATTTTTTCGGTTGTAGGCCCCGGAACTGCTTCAGCAGAGGCGTACCATTTTTTATCCTGGCCGGGGCAGAAATAGGGGGTATTGAAAATCTCCTGCAGGCAAAGGATCTGCACACCTTTTTTTCCCGCTTCTTCTATAAACGGAATGTGTTTATCATACATTGCCTGTATAATTTCTTCAATGGTACCTTCGCCTTCCGTTTTAGGAAGAGACATTTGTATGAGTCCGGATTTAATCATTCTTGACATAAGTGGAATTATGAATTTAAAATTATGAATTATTAGATATGAATTATCAATTACGCGTTATGTATAATCAAAGGTTATGTATTTGGAAAATACCTTTGTTTTGTAGTCAGGATAATGCTGTTCAATATTTTCGTTAATTCAATGCAGGAATTCATTAAGGGATCAAATCTTTCGGAAGAAATGTAATCGCTGTCCTTTAAAAGTTTGAGCCAAAAAGATGTTTCACGAGTTTCTTTTAAAGCAATAGATAATTTATGTATAAAATCTTTTTTCGATTCTCCCGCAATGCATTCATGAATATTTGCACCTACTGAGGTTCCGCTGCGCAGCATTTGGTTAGACAGCAAGTATTCTTTCTGCTCAACTAATTCCCTGTATAGTTTTATAATTTCTATTGCAAATGCGTAAGATTTTGTAACAATTACATTTTCTTTTACTTCACTCATTTTATTTTCTTTTTTAATTTTATCAATCTAATTGCCTATGTATAATTTCCTATTCAAACCCCATAAATAACAGGTCACGATCATACTATGCTGTTATTCATAATTCATCATTCATCATTCTAAATTATACCAGACACTTTTTTCCGCTTTATAAATTTACCAAATCCTTTCTCAATTTTACATTCATTATTTTCAATCGCAACTGCACCTCTTAATAAAACAGTCTTAACCTTTCCTGTGACTTCCCAACCTTCGTACCCACTGTAGTCTACATTCATATGATGTGTAGCGGCGGAGATCGTGTGCTTTTGCTTAGGATCAAAAATGATAATATCTGCATCGCTTCCTACAGCTATCGTTCCTTTCCGGGGGAACATGCCAAATATTTTTGCGGGATTTGCAGAGGTGATTTCCACATATTTATTTAGCGTGATGCGGCCGGTATTTACCCCTTCACTGAATAATAACTCCATTCGATTTTCTATTGCCGGATGACCGTTTGGTATTTTTGAAAAATCTTTTTCACCCATCATTTTCTGCTCCCAATTGAAAGGGCAATGATCTGTAGCCACCACCTGTACCAATCCCTGGTTAATGCCGGCCCACAATGCTTCCTGGTCTTTTTTCTCCCGCAGCGGCGGACTCATTACCCATTTAGCGCCTTCAAAATCTTTTTCATAAAGTGAGGCATCCAGCAGGAGATATTGAATACAGGTTTCTACAAAAACTTTTTGATTTCGGCGTGTGGCATTGCGTACTGCATTCAAAGCACCCTCGCAGGTAAGGTGTACGATGTAGCCAGGACATCCTGTATAGTTTGCCATGTCTGCAAAACGCTCACTTGCTTCTGCTTCTGTTACTTCCGGTTGGGAAAGATAATGATAGAGCGGCGAAAGCTTTCCTTCTTCCCTGTGCTTTTGCGTGAGGTAATCTATCATGTCGCCATTGGTAGCATGCACATTAATAAGGCCTCCGTGTTTTTTTACTTCTTCCATCAGGCCTATCATCTGCCTGTCATCTATCATTAAGGCACCTTTGTATGCCATGAAGGTTTTAAAAGAAACAATTCCTTCCTTTTCTATTAACCCCTGTATCTCTTTTTTTGTATCGTTATTGAAATCCGTAACGGCCATGTGGAAGCTGTAATCACCAACGCAATTATTATCACTTCTGCCCCGCCATTCTTCCAGGGCTGATAGTAAAGAATTCCCCTGCTTTTGTAAAATAAAATCTATCACCATAGTGGTACCACCAAACAAGGCTGCCCGTGTGCCTGTTTCATAATTATCGCTGCTGAAGGTGCCCATAAAAGGCATATCCAGGTGTACGTGCGGATCTATGCCGCCCGGCATCACAAGCATACCAGTAGCATCTATTACTTCATCAGCATTTACAGAAAGATTTTTACCAATAAGAGAAACGGTTTCTCCCTCAATAAAAATATCTGCAACATAATTATCTGTTGCTGTGATAATGTTTCCGTTTTTGATTAGTAGTGACATGTTGTTTATTTTTTAAAACCAATTCTTTTTCTTTCTTCCCAATTCTTTTGGGTAACTTTTTCATCTAATATTTTCGATAGAATCATAAATATTGGCTAATTGAATATCGTGTTCATCAATTCGTTGTAACGCCATGTTCAGTAACTGAATGAGGCATCTTCCTTCTTCCACCACTACTTGATGTCACATTTTGTGATGTCATGTTCCCTGACTTAGATGTCATCACAATTTGTGATGAGTTCGATTTGAAAGTTTCAGTAATCATCACAATTTGTGATGATGAAATTTCTTTCCATTCTTCATTTGTTAATCTGAATATGAAATCTTCAGGAAAATTTTCCACGTTTCTTTTAACTGCCTGGTTGAAAATCCTTGTTTCTACTTCATACAATTCTGCCAGGTCAAAGTCTAACATTATTTTTTCGCCCCTGATCTCGTAAATCCGATTTTGTATTAATTGTAATTGCACTACGCTGGTTTTTTATTCATGAATAAATAGTATAAACCTCCGCTTACAATGAAACCCACAAACCAGGCATAGTTATACAAATGAGAAACCCATGCAGGGAATGTTGTGTTGTCAATGATCTTTACCTGCAATAAAAAACCTGGTACGTTTGGTAAAATTCCCAGGAGCAGCGAGATGATTGCTGCGGAATTAAAATGCTTATAAATTCCTGTCTTACTGTAGAGGTCAGGAACAGACAGTTCCTGCTTTCTGATAAAATAATAATCGACAATCAATATTCCACCTACAGGCCCCAGCAAACTTGAATAAGCAATGAGCCACGTAAAAATATATCCGTTAGGATCCGCAATAAGTTTCCAGGGAAAAATTAAGATCCCAATGATGCCCGTGATATAACCACCTGTTCTAAAACTTATTTTCTGCGGCGCCAGGTTTGAAAAATCATTTGCAGGGCTTACTATATTTGCGGCAATATTTGTTGCCAAAGTAGAGATGGCAACCGCTATCATAGCAATGCTTACCAGCAGTTTGCTTTCAAATCTTCCCGCCAGCACTACCGGGTCCCAAATGGTTTCGCCATAGATAATAAAAGTGGCTGACGTAACGACAACCCCGATAAAAGAAAACAATGTCATGGAGGGTGGCAAGCCAATTATCTGTCCTGTGATTTGGGCTTTCTGACTTTTCGCATAACGGGTAAAATCCGGGATGTTTAAGGATAGGGTAGCCCAGAAACCCACCATACCAGTCAATGCAGGAAAAAAGAATTGAAAAAATTCCGAGGAAGTTTGAAACTTAGACGGTTGGGCTAAAATGGGTCCTAAACCGTTACCTGCTTTGATGGCCCAAAATAATAAAGCTAATGCCGCCAGGGGTAAAAAAAGGGCTTTGAACACCAAAAGCTTTTTTATACTTTCTACACCCAGGTATACCACAAACATATTGAGCAACCAGAAAAGAAGAAAACAAATAGCAGGGCCGGTTTGCAACCCAAAGGAATCTGGAAAAACCTGGGGCAAAGTTTCTAAGGAAGGTATCCACAGACGAAACATTTGGTAGATGGCAAAGCCACCGATCCAGGTTTGAATGCCAAACCAGCCGCAGGCTACAATGGCACGTAGCAATGCCGGGATATTTGCACCTTTAGTGCCAAAACTTGCCCTTGCAAAAACCGGGAATGGGATGCCATATTTTGCTCCTGCATGTCCGTTTAAAATCATTGGAATTAAAACAATAGTGTTACCAATAAAAATGGTGAGTATTGCTTGCCACCAATTCATACCTCCTGAAATTAATGAACTTGCAAGCATGTAAGTTGGTATGCACAAGCTC
>JBBQYS010000039.1:0-25869 GCA_038208485.1 Chitinophagales bacterium | reverse complement strand
CCATTATTTTAGACTGACAAGTAACAGATATTATTTAAAAATAAAATGAACTTTAAACCAATAAGAACAAAAAAAAGATTATAAACAGGCGCTTGCACGGTTAGAAGTATTGTTGGATGCTGAAAAAGGATCAGAAGAAGGAGACGAATTGGAAATTCTTGGGCTTATGATAGACAACTATGAAAATACAAATTTCCCTATTGGCTTTCCAGATCCTGTAGAAGCTATAAAATTCAGAATGGAACAAATGGGCTATACTCAAAAAGACCTTGCTGATATTGTTGGCATAAAAAGCAGGGCGAGTGAAATTTTGAACCGCAAGAGAAAATTATCTCTTGAAATGATCAGGCAAATCCAGGAAAATCTTAATATCCCTACGGAGGTTTTAATCCAGGCATATTAGACACTTGCTCTATCCGTAGAGTTCAGCGAAGCGCTCTACGGATTTTATAATGAGCAGGAGAATATTTTCTCCTTTGTTTAAGAAGAGAAACTTCTGTTACTACACGTAGAATCAGTCAAGCGCTCTATAGATTTCCAATCAAAGGAAGAATATTTTCTCCGCAATTATAAAAATTTAAAACCCCCATCCTCAATGCCTCATCGCCAATTTAAATTTTCCCCAAAGTTCTGTATCTGCTCTATCCGTAGAGTTCAGCGAAGCGCTCTACGGATTTATAATGAGAAGGAGAATATTATCTCCTCTGATGAAGAAGAAAATGCTTTCAGGAACTATCCGTAGAGTTCAGCGAAGCGCTCTACGGATTTATAATGAGAAGGAGAATATTTTCTCCTTTGATGATGAAGAAATAACTTTCTGGGACTATCCGTAGAGTTCAGCGAAGCGCTCTACGGATTTTGTAATAAAAAGGAGAACATTTTCTCCTTTGTTTAAGAAGAGAAACTTCTGTTACTACACGTAGAATCAGTCAAGCGCTCTATAAATTTCCAATCAAAAGAAGAGTAATTCCTCCGCCATTATAAAAATCTAAAACCCCATCCTCAATACCTCATCGCCAATTTAAATTTCCCCCAAAGCTCTGTATCAAATGATGAAGGACCGGCAACGGATGTGCCGGCATCGTCTCCGAGGCGGACAACTACTGTGTTGAGGGAAGGAATGACATAGATCTTTTTATCATCTTTTCCAAGCGCCATAAACATGTCAGCTGGTGCGCTGGTATTCATGCTGCCGGGTATGACGAACTGTGATTGTGGAATCATGAAAGATGATTTTCCATTCAGCCACCAGAGGTAACCATAAGCGTTGTTGATGGACTGGGAGGAATTGACCATCGAAGAAAAATAATTGCTGTCGGCGAGAAGGGCTGTATTTTCCCATTTTCCTTTGCGAAGAATTAAAGAACCAAACCTTGCTGCTTCCCTGGTGCTGCACCACATGGTACGATTGAGCCAGAAGGCAAGCGGCATTCCTATTTTATCAAAGAGTTTTGCTTTACAATAACTATTATAAGACTGTCCGCTGGTGGCGGTGATGACATCCTGCATTTTAAAATATGGAGCATTGTAATATGCCCACCTGGTACCGGCATCTGCTTTATATTTCATGCAGCTCGGATCTATACAATCCTGATCAGGAACATTATCATCGAGACCGGTGCTCATACTCAGGTTGTGTTTTACCAGGATCAGGTTTTCTTTAGCAAGTGGCGCCGTGGTCCAGCCTGCGCCTAAATAATCGGAAGTTTTTCTGTTTATGTTAATCAGTCCTTCCTGCTGAGCTATACCGGCAACAAATGCAATGACTGATTTTCCCGCACTGGCTATGTAATAACGTGTGTCTTTGGTCCAGTTGTTCCAGTATTGTTCTTTTATGATTCTCCCGTTTTGTAAAACGATAAGCCCAAAAGTATTTTTAGTACCGGCAAAATCAAAAGCCTCCTGCAGTTTCGCAGAATCCCAACCGGTTGCTGCTATTGTTTTAGCATCCCAGGTGTTGCCTGTGAGTGGTGGATAATAATAAGCTTCTGCAGGCACCGGTATTGGTGCAGGAGTAACGGTTGCTCCTTCCTTTTTACAGGAAACAAAAAGGCAAATTGTAAACAGGAAAAATAGATACTTCATTAATTTTAATTTTGGAGAACGCTGTTTATGACCACACAATTAGAAAATAGTTTAGTATTCTGTTAAATATTGTTAAGTAAACGAAATTCTGCTGATAAAATTACTGTACCAAATGCTGGAATTTTCAAAAAATCACCTCACGGCAATAGTGAAAAAAGATGCCCATAGCTGCAAAGGCTGAAAGGATGCGGGATGCAGCACATGTACCCCGGACCCAGCCGCAGGCGGGGAGGAGTACATGGCAGCAGCCCGAACAGAAGCTGAAAATAGCTTTGCCGCTGACAGCCCCAACAAAAATACCTTATCCCTGTTATGAACAGTAAAGGCCTTAAGGCCCGATAACTTATATTTGCAGCGCACAAAAAAAAGATTGTACTATGGCCGCCAAAACTGATAATTTCACGAGTCCTGATTATTTTAATGTAGATGAATTGCTGACCGAAGAGCATCGGCTCATCAGGGAATCTGTTCGTGATTATGTGAAGAAAGAAATTTCTCCAATCATCGAAGATTATGCGCAGAAGGCTGAGTTTCCGCAGCAGATCGTGAAGCAATTGGGTGACCTTGGTTGCTTTGGGCCAACGGTGCCGGAGCAGTATGGTGGTGGCGGGCTGGACTATATCTCCTACGGCCTGATGATGCAGGAATTGGAACGTGGCGACAGCGGTGTACGCAGCACAGCAAGTGTGCAGGGCAGCCTGGTGATGTACCCGATATATGCTTATGGAAATGAAGAGCAGCGAAATAAATTTCTGCCAAAACTTGCCAGTGGTGAGTGGCTTGGTTGCTTCGGCCTCACAGAGCCCGATCATGGAAGTGACCCGAGCAGTATGCTGACCAACATAAAAGATGCCGGTGATCATGTAATATTAAATGGTGCAAAAATGTGGATCAGTAATGCGCCTTTTGCACAGGTGGCTGTGGTGTGGGCAAGGGATGAAGAAGGTATTGTTCGTGGTGTGATTGTAGAGCGTGGTATGGAAGGTTTTACCACACCAACAACGCATGGCAAATGGAGCCTGAGGGCGAGTGCAACCGGGGAATTGGTTTTTGATAATGTAAAATTGCCGAAAGAAAATATTCTACCAAATGTAAAAGGGCTGAAAGGTCCGCTGGGTTGCCTGACCAAGGCCCGTTACGGGATAGCCTGGGGCGCAATAGGTGCAGCGATGGATTGTTATGATACAGCCTTGAAATACAGTTTGCAGAGGGAGCAGTTTGGCAGACCGATCGGCGGGTTTCAGCTGCAACAAAAAAAGCTGGCAGAAATGATCACGGAAATTACGAAAGCACAATTACTGAACTGGCGCCTGGGTGTACTGATGAATGAAGGAAAAGTAACGCCACAACAGGTGAGCATGGCCAAAAGAAATTCCTGCGAAGTAGCTACAAATATCTGTCGGGACGCCAGGCAAATGCTGGGTGGAATGGGCATCACCGGGGAATACAGCGTAATGCGCCACATGATGAACCTAGAAAGTGTGATCACTTATGAAGGAACGCATGATATTCATTTGCTGATAACGGGGATGGATGTGACGGGGTTGAATGCGTTTAAATAAGGCGTAGAAATCGGTTTTTTTATGATTACTGAATTTGATTATTTTTTTTTTAATATTTTGCTCTACTTATTGTTGTTGCATTCCAGAATTTTATATACCAATGCTGCTTTCTAATCACAATAATTTTGCCCTCAGAAAAAAAATTATGCAGATGCAGCTTTTTCATTGCTGAATAACTCATTTTTGTATTATTTAACCGCTAATAAAATACCTATGACCCTAAAGAGAATACTGGCAATACTTGTAAGCCTGTTTTGCCTGATTCCGTTACTACAAGCCCAAACTCCTGACAGCCTGGTCTCTAAACTTAAACGTGAATATGCCAGGGAGAACATCTTTGTACACTACGACAAAACTGACTACCGTGCAGGAGATACCATTTTTTATAAAGCCTATATCATGGAAGGTTACAGGCCTTCGGTAAAAAGTTCTGTTTTGTACGTGGAGCTGATAGATGAAAACGGCAAAGCTATCATTCAACAAATGCTTCCTGTAATGGGTAGCTCTGCTGTTGGTAGTATTTCGCTGGCGGACAGTATGCCGCAGGCTAAATACAGGATTAAAGCATTTACTGAAAGGATGCGCAATTTTGGTGTGGAGGGATTTTATCAGTATCCATTAATGGTACTGAATGCATCCAAAACAAAAAACATTCCTGTTGAGGAGCATAAATATACCGTTCAGTTTCTACCAGAAGGAGGAGAATTGGTGGCAAAAATGTTCAATCGTGTGGCTTTTATCTGCACCGATCAATGGGGAACTCCCTCAGAATTTTCGGGAATTGTGCAAGATGATTTGGGCAATGAAGTGGCTTCTTTTTCTACTACGCATCATGGCATGGGCACTTTTGATTTCATTCCCCTTGCCGATGAAAAGTATACCGCAAAATATACCGTGAACAACCAACCCTACAACACAATACTGCCAACTGTAAAATCTACAGGTGTTGTGCTAAGTGTGCGCAGAAAAAACGAAAAAGCATATTTTGAAGTAACGCAATCTGCCTATTTATCAGAAGCAGAAAAAGCGGCTTATCTCCTTGCAGTAGCAGATGATGCCGTAGTGTTTAAAATAGAACTTACCAATAGAACCGGCAGTATGCGTGGGGCAATACCAGAACAAAATCTGCCTACAGGTATCCTGCAGTTAACTGTTTTTAATGCAGCACACATGCCGCTTGCAGAAAGATTGGTATTTGTCAATAGTGAAGACCACCTCATAGCAACCTCGCTGGATGCAACAAAAAAAGACCTTGAACCAAGAAGAATTAATGACTTGTCCCTCCGGATTCCGAAAGGAACTATTGGTAGTTTTTCTGTAGCTATTACCGATGCCGGAGATGCAGTAGCATCTGCTCCGGCCAGGGAGAATATACTAAGTCGTTTTTTATTGAGCAATGACATTAAAGGAGAGGTTTATGATGCACCTTCTTATTTTAAAAGCAATACTGCAGCAGACAAAGAAAATCTTGACCTGGTGATGCTTACTCATGGGTGGAGAAAATATAGCTGGAAGGAGTTATTGAGCAAAAGTTTTCCTTCCATGGCAATTAAGGACCCAAATTTTATCAGTGTTTCTGGTGTGGTGTATAAGCCCAATTCAAAAGAATTTTTTCCCAATGCTGAGCTTACTGCATTCATCATGACGAAAGACAGCGGTTTTAATATGCTGCAAATGCAGGCTGATGAACAGGGGCGCTTTGATATACCCGGAATGGTTTTTAATGATACTGCAACAATTACTTTTAAAAACAACAGCACAAAAAAGTATAAGACTTTTGTTTACCTGCATCAATCAAAATTTCCGGAATACAAACTCCCCGCTTCAAAGTACGCCATACCCGAGGATGAAGTGGCCCGATATACTGCCCTCGCTGCAGACCAGCGCTATGGAGGCGGCTTATCCGGACCAGGAAAATTATTAAATGCTATCGTTTTCAAAGTGAAAGCTAAGTCTCCGAAGGAACAGGTTTTGGATAGGTATACAGGTGGTATTTTTGGTGCAAATGCAAGTAGCACACTTGACCTGATCAATGAACCGCCGGCAGGGGGAAACGGAATCAACATCCTGGATTACCTGCGGAACAGGTTACCAAGTGTGAATATTGGTCTTGCTCCTGGCTACTTTATCAACTACAGGCAAACCAGCAATATGAGTGGCCCTATAGCCATGCAGTTATTAATAAACGGCAGAGTCACAGATCCTTCCGAAGCTACTTTATACAATGCGAGTGATATTGCCCTGGTCCAGGTTTTCAGCATATCTCCAAATATGGCCACAGGTGGAATGCTGGCTATATACACTAAGAAAGGTGACGATCTGCTGGATAAAAATGTGAATGCAGCTACGAGCACTTTTGATGTCAGGGGCTTTAGTACTGTAAAGGAATTTTTCTCACCAAACTACAGCAAACCTGAAGATAAAAAAATAGCTGATGACAGGAGAAGCACATTGTATTGGAACCCATATGTGATAGCTGATGGTGAAAAAGACAGATTGGACTTTAATTTTTACAACTCAGATATTGCAAAAAAATACAAGGTTATTATAGAAGGGATGACAGAAGAAGGAAAACTGATTCACATAGAGCAGGAAGTAGAATAAAGAATGCTGAAACAGCATTAGTTCAATGCAATCAGATGCTGCTGTATTCATTTTTAAACGTTCCTTTTTCTTTAAAATTTAAAAAACTTTACTTTGTACATAAATGCATTTGCATTCGTGACGAGAGTTATTTCAATAAAAATCAGTTCATTAAAAAGATTAGTAAAGTATGGCTTCAGAAAATGTTAATCCTCCAAAATTAGATCTTGGGGAATTTGGAAAAAATGTAACAGTGATAGGTGCCGGTACCATGGGCAATGGAATAGCTCATGTGTTTGCACAATCAGGATATAAAGTAACGTTGGTAGATGTGCAGCAGGCACAGCTGGATAAAGCTGTTGCTACGATAGGTAAAAATTTCGACAGGCAAATAGCCAAAGAGAAACTTACTGAAGCCGATAAAGCAAGCGCCCTGGGAAATATTACAACGCAAACTGATCTTGCAGAAGGTGTGAAACAGGCTGACCTGGTAGTAGAAGCGGCTACAGAAAATACAGAACTAAAACTGAAGATATTTAAACAAATCTCTGATGCTGCGCCACAGGGTTGCATTCTGGCGAGCAACACTTCTTCAATTTCTATTACCAAAATAGCTGCAGTTACAAAGCATCCGGAGATGGTGATTGGTATGCATTTCATGAATCCGGTTCCGGTGATGAAACTGGTAGAGATCATTAATGGTTATGCCACAAATGCTGATGTGACTAATACAATTGTAGCACTAAGTAGAAAGCTTGGCAAAGTACCCTGCGTAGTAAATGACTATCCTGGGTTTGTTGCTAACCGTATTTTGATGCCAATGATCAATGAGGCGATATACAGTTTATATGAAGGAGTAGCAGGTGTGGAAGAAATAGATACAGTGATGAAACTTGGCATGGCGCATCCAATGGGTCCGCTACAACTGGCAGATTTTATTGGGCTTGATGTGTGCCACAGTATTTTAAAAGTATTGCATGATGGCTTTGGTAATCCAAAATATGCTCCTTGTCCCTTATTGGTAAATATGGTCACAGCTGGTAAACTTGGTGCAAAAACAGGGGAAGGCTTTTATACTTACACAGCAGGAAGTAAAGACCTGGTGGTAAGCCCATCGTTTCGGAAATAATTTTCTAACTCATTATAAAAAAAGCTGTCTCAAATGTCTGGGGCAGCTTTTTTTATTCAATTTCCTGACGGAGATATGTCGCCGCTGACTCGATTCTCTGAAGGTGAATTTGGTTTGAGTCACCCTCGTTTTTTAGTTGGAGCGTTTCCGGAACCAGTATTTTACGGATGATGCAAATGACGAAAGGGGAATTTGCCCAGGCGTCTTTAATGAAAAAAATTAATATTGAATAATACTATCCTTATCTCTCAAAGGGTTGGAGGTATCTGTGGGTGAGATCGGCGTTGCCGTAGGCATGGTAGTATCCATTTGTGGGGGTGGAACAGCCGAACTGTCTCCACTAGCATTAGTACTGCTTTCTCCAGCTTCGTTACATGCTGCAAGACCAGCAAAGAGGATGATAATTGCAAATAATTTTTTCATTTTAAGGTTTTTTTAATCAAGAAAATAAATCATTATGGTAACACACACAAACTATACCAGCCATTATTTTTCCTCACCACACCCACCCAGGAACTATAAAATACATAATCTGCCATAAGCCCGAATTATATTCCATATACAACTTAAAACTATCATCATACCCGATAGTGTCACCATCTTCCAACACAGCGGTATATTTTACACGGCCTTCACTATGGCCGAGTAATAATTCATTTTCCTGCTCCGCAAATTTTACTTCACCAATAAATAACTGCAGGTTTTTAAACTCCTTAAAAGAATCAAAGAAATAAGCCATTTTTTTCAAGAGTTGTTCTTTAGAGATAAACCCAGTTGCTGGAATTGCAAACTCCTTAGCGAGTTCCAGGTTATACTCATCAAAATTCTTTGACTCCCAATTAGAGAAAAATCGTACAGTTTGTTTATGGATATCCGCCTTGTGATTCGGGTGAAATTCTTCATAAATAAAATGCAGCCCCGAACGGAAAGAAGCCGGCGGTTCTTCGCCATCAAACTCTTCATCCATTCCATCATTGTCTTCCTCATTTTCGTCTTCTTCGTATTCATCAAAATCACTTTCATCCTCTGCTTCAGATTCGTTTTCATCAGCACCGGAACTATCTAAAAATATTTCCCCGGATGGTATGAAATCCATTAATTGCTGGTTACTATCAATTTGCTGCAGAAGCAATTCTTTTGTGATAAAATCATAAATGGTTTTGTCAGGGTATGGCCCATAAATACGATCAAGGTAGATACTATTTTCTGCCATTACATTTTCTATACGCTCCAGTTCTGCAGTCACCTGTTCCTCTGTCATGTTATCTGAAGATGGTAAATCTTTTAAATTCAACTTTTCTCCCAGCGTAGTATACTCCGCTTTCTGGAGGTTTTCTTCAAACTGCATCACATGTTTTAGAAACTGGTGCTCTATTTCCGGGGGCAGTTCTCCATTTGTCTCCATGGTAAACCCATTCCCAAACTGCGCCTGAAGTTTAATTCTCAGCAATTCATTTTCTATCCTCATTTGTTCTTCAGGATCTTCAGAAAATTGTTCTAATTGTTCTTCCATATTTATCCTTTTGCGGAAGCTCTCACAGCTCCAAATTTACAAATCACTTTTAGCCCCAGCGGAGCATAATATTTCTCCAGTATAAAGCTGATGTGCTCTTCAGCCAGCCTCCTGTAATTCTTATTGTCTTCCATTTTAGCAGAAACATTTTCATACAGATGCTTTTGGGCAGTAATAAAATCGTCGATCGTTAATTTAGAAAAAAAACCGGTTTTATATATGGCATCTACCCTATCTAGCCTCAGTTGAAGGCTGAGTAATTTACTTTCCGGCAGATAGATCGTTACCACACTATCCTTAGTATCTATTTCTACCTTCTGGTTGGTCATGTCGACGCCGTACTTAGCATCAAACGGAATAGTTATGTTCAAAGTATTTTCACCAAAATAATTTCTCAACCTGCTCCAGGCACCTGTCTCTATTTCTTTATTGGTACTTTTCAAAGTAGTGCTACCACTTACACTCAGTGCTCCGAGTTCTGCTATTTCTTTGATCAGGGCCACATTTTCTATCATACTCACTTTGGTATTATTGCTCCCATTTTTTTTACCTAAAAAATAAAAAGCGCCTACCACAATTGTTAACAAGAAAATTATTACAACATTATTCTTCATTTCTTTTTCTGTTTTACCAGGTCATAGCTTTGTTGCACCATTGTTTTTATTACATCATCTCCCGGCGGTCCATCTAAAATTACAGTATTCCAGTGTTTTTTATTCAGGTGATAACCGGGAATAATTTTTTCAGGAAATTCTTCCCTGAGCCGGATTATTTCTTCAGGATCAGCTTTTACACTAAAGCGATGGGGTAATGCATCTAAAGAAATAAAAAGGAATATTTTATTATTTATTTTCATCACTAATGTGCTTTCTCCAAAAGGAAAACCCTCTGTGACTTCACCCAAAGAAAGTGCATAATCCCTTAATCCCTCTACATGCATACATGTTTTTTGGTTTGATAAAAATGTAGGCTAAAATAAAGAAGCCCCCAAATTTTTGTGGGAGCTTCTTTGATATTTTTAAAATATTCTTACCTAAGGATGGTCACATCACTTTTAATGGTGAATTTCCTTCCGGTGATCACGGTAAACTCTGCAACTGCATAATAAGTACCGTCTGGCAATGGCTTACCATTGTAATTACCATCCCAGGTATTTCTATAATCACGGCTTTCAAATACTTTGCTACCATAGCGGTTAAAGATGTGTACAGTAACATTAGTCAGGCAACTGTACTGTCCGTAAACCAGCCACCTGTCGTTTATGCCATCACCATTTGGTGTAAAGGCATTTTTCACATTGATACAATATGGAACTACTGTTACAACCGCATCATCACTTCCAACACAACCCTGATCGTTAGTTACACTTAGTGTATAAGTGGTGCTGCTACCTGTGCTTGAAGCTGCAGGAGAAACAGTTGGTTGCAATGTTGTTGCTGAACTTAACCCGGTAGTTGGACTCCATAGAATTGAAGCAATGACACCTCCCGTTGCAGAACCCAATAATGTACCCTGCTCGCCTGCCAGAACAATAATATCCGGACCCGCATTTACAGTGACACCCTGGTTTACATTTACAGTAACTACATATGTCCTGGTACAACTTCCTAAGGTAGCGGTAAGGGTGTAGGTTGTAGTTTGTGTTGGTGCAGCTGTCGGGTTTAAAATATTTGGATTGCTCAGGCCAGTTGATGGACTCCAGCTAAATGAAGTACCATTACTTGTGAGGTTTAATGCAGTAGAAGCCCCACGACAGATCAGGTAACTATTGGTTCCCGTTATGCTCAAATTGTTTGTTTGAGTAACTGTCACCTGTCTTGTAGCTGTACAACCCAGAGAATCTCTAACAGTGATTGTATATGTTCCTGCAGATACATTAAACGTATCAGAAGTTTGGAATACAGTTGGGTTTGTACTGATTGCATATGTAAATGGAGCTATACCACTGGTGGTTGTTGCTTTAATGCTACCTGGTGTGGTACAGTTACCATTGACAGCGGTGGCAGTAAATGCGACCGTGTCTATGATTACTCTTGCTATTGCAGTATCACGGCAACTAATACCACTGAGCGATGCAATAACCTGGTAAAAACCAGAAACACCAACTGCTGCAGGGTTGGTCACATTTACACCATTTAATTGGTAGGTAAATGTCAGCCCGGCTCCCGAATATAAGGTCGTAAGATTTACAGTAGAACCTGCACAAACTCTTCTTGTAGTGTCTGCACCAATATTTGGAGCAGGAAGAACAGTTACACGTGTTGTATCACTACAGTTTTGTCCGTTTGGACCAGTAGCAGTAACTGTGTAAACATATGTGCCAGGCTGTTGTGGTGGAGTTACCCCTGTTGGATTTTGTGAAGTTGAAGAATAACAATTTGGTCCGGTCCACATATAAGTAGCATTAGTGACATTAGAAGCAAACAAGTTTACTGTAGAACCGGCGCAAATAGGGCCGTTGTTTGTAGCATCTAATGTACATGAAATAGCACAGTTGGTGCTTGCCGTTCCGCCAGTTTGCTGATAAGTAATTGTACCTGCAGAACCATTAAAGTTGGTAACGAGTAAAATATAAAACTGACCTACCAGTGCATTAGGAATATCTAAAATTTCAACTGCAGCAGTAGAATAGCTACAATCAATAATATTATTTGCAGAAATCTGAGAACAGGCAGTTGCCAGGTTTGTAAATGGTCCCCAGCAAACAAAATCAACATCTGTTGGCGCACCTCCATTCGACATTTGACTAATGGTTATTGCAAGTGTACCCGGATTTTGAATTTGTAAATAAAACCAGTTTGGATTAGGAATTGTTGCAAGACAACCATAAATACCACCACCATTTGTATTCGGCTGACCTGTTACATTAGGGAAAGAAGTGGGCGTGGTACTGGAACAAAATGCAGTTGCTGTACCACAGGAGGAAGAAGGCCCTGCTGGGGGTGGTACGGTGGCACAAATGCCAAAACTCCCATTGTTGTCATTTCCAAATTCCCAGAAACGAATATATAAAGTATCTCCAGGAGTCAGACCACTTCGATTTATAGCTGGCATTAAACCATTTGGACTATCATCATCATCACATTCCACGAGGGTAAGCGAGTTACAAGATCCGGTGTAAATGGCCATTCCTCCATCAGTAATAACACCAGTTTGGCTATCAAGATTTATTGAACCGGTACATGGAATCACAAGTTTAAACCAAACATCCCCACCCTGGTAATTGGCACAGCCGGGAGCAGGTACATTAGGAGAAGCTGTGGCAGAAGCATTGGTGAAATTTTGATAAGTACATTGTCCATCCTGGGCCACATTTAGTATAATCGCATTACATGGTTCATCATTAGCAGGAGGTGGAGGTGGAGTTCCAACACAAATAGTGAAATTAGAGAATGATCCTACGGTTGCTGTAGTAGTCCAAACCCTTACAAAATAAGTTTGGCCAGCTGTTAATCCACCTACTGTCAAAGTATTATTCGTTACGCACTGGAATTGTATTGGCGTGGTACAGTTTCCACTATACAAAGCCATAGACATTGCTGTAACATTCCCGGTTATACCAGTAAGTGTAACCACATGAGCAATGCCTGTAGCTGTGAATTTATACCAGACATCATCATTAATTCCTGTTGCACTGCAAGTAGGGACAGGTGCTGTACTTGGTGTTGCAGATAATGTTGTTCCATTAGCAGTCACAGCACAGTTTAAATCTGGATTCACTGTAAGATTTACTGCTGCTGCACAATCATCATTTGCCGGAGGTGGCGGTGGTGTACCCACACAAATCGTAAAATTAGCAAATGAACCTACCGTTGCAGTAGTCGTCCAAACCCTTACATAGTATACCTGGCCGACTGTAAGTCCCTGGACAGTTAATGTATTATTAGTAGCACATTGAAGATGAGTGAGGGCTGTGCATGCTCCACTATATAGAGCCATAGACATTGCAGTTACATTTCCTGTAATTCCGGTAAGTGTTACCTGGTGTGAAGTTCCGGTTGCTGTAAACCTATACCACACATCATCATTAACCCCGGTTATACCACAAGTAGGTGCAGGTGCTGTACTTGCAGTTGCAGATGCTGTTGTGCCATTTGTAGTTACTGCGCAGTTAAGATCCGGATTAACAGTCAGGTTCACTGCTGCATTACAATCATCGTTTGCTGGTGGTGGCGGTGGTGTTCCTACACAAATATTGAAAGCTGCATAGGCTGATGCAGTTGCACTCGTTGTCCACACCCTCACAGTATAAACCTGTCCTGCAGTAAGTCCTGTAACTGTCATCGAATTTGTAGTATTGCATTGCAGCTGTGTAAGTGCCGTGCAACTACCACTATATAACGCCATAGACATTGCAGTAACTGTTCCTACCACATTTGATAGAGACACCACATGTGAAGGGCCGGTAGCTGTAAACTGAAACCATACGTCATCATTTGTACCCGTAGCAGAACAGGTAGCAGCCGGTGCTGTACTCGCAGAAGCAGACTCAGTACTTCCGGGCGTAGTAACTGCACAGCTAAAATCAGGATTTACTGTAAGGTTCGTTGCAGCATTACAATCATCGTTAAATGGTGGCGGTGCGGGTAGTTTCACACATATCCCAAAGGTGCCGTTGTTATCGCCTCCAAATTCCCAAAAGCGGATCCACAATGTAGAACCAGGAACAAGACCGGTTGCTGTTATCAATGGCATTAATCCGTTTGGACTGGAATCATCATCGCAGGAAATTAAAACCAGGTTGCTACAAGTTCCTGAATATATTGCCATTCCTCCATCGGTGATTGTACCAGTTTGTGAGTCTATCGTCAAAACTCCACCGGCCGGTACAGTTACTTGAAACCAAACATCACCACCCTGGTAACTGGCACATCCCGGAGCCGGCACACCCGGACTTGCTGTAGCATTGGCATTTGTAAAAGTCTGGTAAGTACATGTAATAGCCGGTGTAAGTGTTATTGCATTACAAGGTTCATCATTTGCAGGTATTTGGGCAAATGCGCTTTCCGCAACTAATAAAAGGATGACCGCTGTTAGAAATACCTTGGCAAATCCTGATAAACGGCTTAGGGAGTTTTTTATTTTTAATTTATATGTAGAAGTCATTATAATTTTTTATGAGTATGGGTAATTTTTTTTCAGGCAGATTTACATTACGTTGTCATCTGATTTCTTAAACTGGAACCTTAATCCAATTTCATGGGCACCAGAGCCTTGTGTGTATAAATCAATGGGTGTTTGATAATAATCATAACTATAGCCCAGTGAAACTTTTTCCATGATCTTAAAACCTACCTGTAAACTAATAGATTGTTTTACCCTATAACCTACACCCCACCAAACTTTTTCCTGGTAGTTCGCTATCATTCCAAATTCATATTCACTTGGAGCATGTTCTATTACCCTTACCATGGCATTTGGTATCAGGTAAATATCTCCCCCGGTGTTCCATTTATAGTTGGCTGTAAAATTATAATGACGGTATAGTTTCCCTCCCTGCGTGCGATTTGGCACATCACTTAGTTGCAGCTTTGACTGGATAAGCTGGCTGACAGCGGCACCAACACTTAGCTTGCCATTTGTGTAGTAAGCACCGGCTCCGGCATCTATTCCAACTTTGTTTTCTGCTCCCGCAAGCGCAGGATCGTTAGCCAAAGCACTGCTTAATTTATTTTTGTCAATGGCATATTGCAAACCACGAAGTTCCAGGCCTAAACCAAATTTATCCTTACCATTGTTAGCAATGATATGCTTAGAATAAGCCAGCTGAACGCCGGTCCTGCTTGTAGGCCCGGTTTCATCACGATAGGCATATGCACCAATACCGGCTTTTAATTTCTCCAGCACAAAGTCTGAATAAACCATATAGGTTCTGGGATTGCCGGGAAATGAATTCCATTGGTTTCTGAACGAAACACCCACCATATTTTTATTGGCAATACCCGCTGCTGCCGGGTTGTACATAGCATTATGCTGAAGGTATTGACTGGTGAAATGCAATTGTTGCGCATCTGCACATGAAATGACCATCGTAAAAATGACCAGGGGTAGAAGTTTTTTCATTTACAATTTTTGTTTGTTAGTTAATTTCAATATGTAGATCATTATGACCATTATAGACACTTAGCAGGCCCGGGATGCCGGGAGGTAAGGATGTATCTTTCATTCTAAAAGATTAGAAATTTTGATATTTTTTTGTACTAATAGTTTGTGTTGTGGGACGGAAATTACAAAAAAAAGTTAAACTTGATTTTTTTACTTCCAAATGATTTCCACATTTTCGTTTCCTGCAAAAAGAGAACCCAGGTATTCTACAGTATCTAAAGGGACCTTGGCAGTTATATCACAGAATAATTGCATGTTCTGTTCCAGTATTTCAGCTTTGGTTTGTTTCAAAATTTGCATCACAATATTTGTATCCGGGTGGGTAAAATTAATTTTCACCTGCTTCATCAATTTTTTAGTAACAACCGGAACTACCTGCAATACCAGCGATGCAGTGGTTTTATAAGCACTGATAAGACCTGGAACACCAAGAAGTGTCCCTCCAAAATACCTTACCACAACTACTGCTGTATCAGTTAATCCCTTACTATCTATTTGTCCAAGAATAGGCTTACCTGCAGTACCGGCCGGTTCTCCATCATCGGTACTCCTGAAATTATCATTATCAGTACCAAGTCTGTATGCAAAACAATGATGGTTTGCTTTTGGATGGTCCGCTTTTAGTTTTTTTAATTCTTTTTTAAATTCATCGGCATTATTTACAGGGAAAGCAATACCTATAAACCTGCTTCCCCGATCCTTATATTCTGTAGTAGCTTCCTGCGAAATAGTATTATAAGTAAGTATCATAAACTGTTATGTAAATTTTTATAAATACTGACCTCATCTATGTCAATTTTAGAGCGGCAAAGAAGCTCGGAAGAATGAAGGATTGGTGCTTTTACGCCAATACCAGAAGTCATTTTTGTATTTGTGATAATGATAGTCTCGTCCCAAAGACCTGCTTGTATAAAACTATTTAGCAGCGCCGATCCACCTTCCACGATCAGAGATTGTATATTTTTTTTATATAGAGTGGAAATTATTTCCGGCAGATTATCTGCATTATTCTTTAGCTCTATCCATTCATTCTTTCCTTCGGTTTTGGATATTTTATTATTGAAAATAATAGTGGCGCTTTCCTGATCGAACAGGTGCTGGGATTCCGGGATCTGCAATTCCCTGTCTATAACTACTCTAACAGGTTGTTTTCCTGGCCAGTGCCTGGCTGTAAGTTTTGCATTATCTATAAGTGCGGTATTTGTTCCTATCAGAATTGCATCTTCCTCTGTACGCCATTTATGAACGAGTACATTTAAAGCGGGACCAGAAATCTTCAGTGGTGCATTTATTTTTCCAATAATACCATCTGCAGTTTGCGCCCATTTCAAAATGATATAAGGCCTATGCTTTTGATGAAAAGTAAAAAATCTTTTATTCAGCTCCCTGCAATTTTTTTCTACAACTCCTTCTACAACCTCTACTCCGTTTGACCTTAAGTGTTCTATGCCTTTTCCGTTTACTAAAGAAAATGGATCACGGCAGCCAACTATTACTTTTGGTATTTTGTGTTCTAAGATCAGGTGAGAACAAGGAGGGGTTTTGCCAAAATGATTACAGGGTTCTAATGAAACGTACAAACAACTCCTATCTATTAAATTTTTATCCGCTTCCTTTACAGTATTGATGCAATTTACTTCTGCATGAGGACCGCCATATTTTTGGTGCCAGCCTTCCCCAATTATTCTATTTTCATAAACCAACACTGCACCCACCATTGGATTTGGAGAAACATTTCCCAAACCTTTAGCGGCAAGTTGCAGACAACGCTGCATATATTCTTCCTGGTGAGGCATGGCGGTAAAAATACGAAGCAAAAAATATTATGTTTGCTTTTTATGACAATTTCAGAAGCATATCAATTTTACAGAAAAAGAATAGAGCAACTTGAGCTTGCAGGTGCAGCAGCAATTATATGCAACGACTTTTTTGAATACCTGGCAGGAATTGATAAAAGTTACAGGAATACAAGAGGAAATGAGTTATGGAATAATTCTAATGAGGAACTCATGCAGAAAGCAATACAAAGACTAGCTGCAAATGAGCCTGTACAATATATAACCGGCGTTACCTGGTTTTACAACCGAAAGTTTCATTGCAGCCCGGCAGCACTTATTCCCAGGCCGGAAACTGAAGAACTTGCTGAACTTATTATAAAAGATAAAGACAATTTCCATTCAGTTCTTGACATTGGCACAGGCACGGGTTGCATCGCTATTACATTGAAAAAAGAATTAAGCAATGCCGAATTAACTGCATTAGATAAAAGCAGCGAAGCCCTGGCACTTGCAAAGAAAAATGCGGCAGACTTAGATGCAACAGTAAATTTTATTGAAACGGATTTTTTGAGTGATCAGATTTTTGAACTTCCAACTTATGACCTTATAGTAAGTAATCCACCTTATATCCCTGAAACAGAAAAAAAGAACATGGAGGCAGGAGTTGTAGATTTTGAACCGGCGATTGCACTCTTTGTTCCTGCCAGTGAGCCATTAATCTTTTACAAACAAATTGCATTGTTTGCAGAAAAACATTTACTAGCAGAAGGAAAAGTTTTCCTGGAAACGCATTATAATAATGCGGCTGACGTAGCTGAACTGTTTAATAAAAAGAAGTACAAATCAGAATTGATGATGGATATGAGTGGCAAGGAAAGGTTTGTAAAAATTACTCGCTTCCGGTGACAGTAGCCGATGTGGTAGCCCCAAGTTTCCGGGCAATCTTCATTACCCTTACTATTTCTCCCCACTGGGCAACAGAATCTGCATTGATCACAACTGCCGGCTTAATGCTGTCTCCCTGATTAATATATTTCCTCAGTTCAGCTTCCAGCGAATCAGGGATAATTTGTGTAGCACCAACATAAATATTTTTGTCTTTATCTACACTTACTACAACGGATTGTTTTTGTTTGGTATCACTGGTAGACCGTGGCACGCTCATTTTTATCACGTTTGGATTTGCCAGCGTACTTATCATCAGGAAGAACATGAGGAGAATGAATAGAATATCATTCAGCGGACCAGTATCCACTTCATTGTGTTCTTCCCGTAATTTATTTTTTCTTAAGCCCATGTTTCTTTTAAATAAGTACCCTTTTTTTGATGGAAATTTCTACCAAACCTTAAATCCCGATTGCTATTTCAACAACTCTTTGAATTCACTCATTAGTAATCTTCAAATCACACATCTTCAAATCACCTCATCTTCAAATCTTCAAATCAACAAATCTTCAAATCATTTCATCCTCAATCAACAAATCATCAAATCGAATAATCAGCAAATCGACTATTCAGCAAATCGACTAATCGACTAATCAGCTAATCAGCTAATTATCTCGTAGGCTCCTGCAGAATATCAATGAATTCACTACTCGCATTTTCCATACGATTGGCAGCCCTGTTTATTTGTGTATCCAGGTAACTGTAACCCAGGTAGGCAAGCATACCGATGATTAATCCGCTGGCTGAAGTAATGAGTTTTATATACATAGCATCTGCGATCTGGCTGATAGATGGATTGCTGATTGTAGCAAAATCTTTTAATAGAATTACCAGGCCAACGATGGTTCCTACAAACCCAAAAAGTGGCGCAATACGAGCGATTACAGAAAGTATATTCAGGTTTTTTTCCATCTTATACATTTCCAGTTTGCCCACATTATCCATGCTTTTTTCAATATTGTCAATTGGCTTACCGATACGTTGAATTCCTTTATCGATCATTCTTGCTACAGGGTTAGAAGTATTTTTAGACAGACTCCTGGCAGAGGAAATATTACCATTTACAATATTGTCTTTAATGATGCTCATAAAATTCTCATCCAGCTTATCCACTTTTCTTATCATCAACAGCCTTTCAATGAAAACGTAGAGCGCCAGGGCAAAAAGAAGGCCCAGCGGAATCATTAGCGGTCCACCTTTGGTAAGCATTCCGAAGACGGTTTCCGTACCTGTACCTGCGGCAGCCGTAGTCACACCCGTGCTGTCTATTTGTAAAAAGAAATTAAACATAAAGAATAAAAAATGGGTTAAGTAAAGCGATGCCTTCTAAAAAAATTTCGCCAAAAATATACATTGCGATGCAATAAAGCGAATGATTTTAAGCAGTAGCGGTAACGAAATGTTAATAATGATTTTTTATAGAACAGATTGAATCAAGTATTTATATCTACCTCTTAAAGCCTTTTAAGTTGCGATTTAGCAGATCTGCCTTTCTTACAAATACTTATTCAAATGCTTTCGGCACAATGCATCATTTAGAGATCGTGATTTTTGAAAGAAATAAACACCCGGCATTAGCTTTTCTCCTCCCAGATCGTAGCCAGGTGCACAAGCGTTTCTGCTGCTCTTGCCATATCATCTACTCCTACCCATTCCAGCTTGCTGTGTATGTTTTGCATACCGGTAAATATATTCGGACAAGGTAGACCCATATAGCTCAAACGGCTGCCGTCGGTTCCGCCACGGATGCTTTCCTGTATGACTTGCAGGCCGGTCCTTTTAATTGCTTCTGCAGCATATTCCACCACTTGCGGATGATCATCCAAAATGTCTTTCATGTTCCTGTACTGCTCTCTAACCTCATAAGTCATTGTTGCACCTTCATGGTTTGCCACAATTTCTTCTGCTATTTTTTTCAGCCTGTCGTGATGTTCTTGTAAAGCAGGTGTTTTAAAATCTCTTACGATAAAACCAATCGTAGTTTTTTCTGCAATACCATTCAATGAAGTTGGATGAACAAATCCTTGTTTTCCTTCAGTAGTTTCCGGGCTCCATTCATTTTTTGGCAATGCTTCCAGGATCTCACCAGCAATTTTCATTGCATTTACCAAAGCCCCTTTTGCATAACCAGGATGGGCTATCACACCATGGACAGTTATCGTAGCACCATCAGCACTAAATGTTTCATTCTCCAGGCTTCCGGCTTCACCACCATCAAGGGTATAACCGAATTGAGCCCCAACTTTTTTCATGTCAATTTTTGCTGTCCCCTGCCCCACTTCTTCATCAGGTGTAAAAACTATTTTTATATCCCCATGTATTATTTCCGGATGGTTCACCAGGTAATGCGCAGCCTGCATAATGATGGCTACACCGGCCTTATCATCTGCACCAAGTAAGGTGTTTCCGCTGGCTGTGATAATATTATTTCCAATATGATTTTTCAGGTAAGGAGATTTTTTTGCAGATAAAACCTGGGTATTATCATCCGGTAATATGATATCTTCCCCATCATATTTTTTGTGCAGAATCGGTTTTACGTTTGTCCCACTACAATCTGGTGCAGTATCTACATGCGAACAATAGCAAATAGCCGGGATACTGGTTTTCTCACTGTTGGATGGAATTCCTGCATATACATAACCGTACTCATCAGTCTCCGCCTCAATATTCATTTCCTTCAATTCTTCCAGCAGGATCTTACTCAGGTTTTTCTGTTTTGCTGTGGTGGGATGTTCTGTGCTTGTCGGGTCGCTTTGTGTATCTACCTGCACATAACGCATAAATCTTTCCGCCAGCATTTCTTTATTTATTTCCATGATCAAACATTTTTTTAAAAAATGGAAGTTAAGAATTTTGCACAGCTTTTATTTTTTCTGTAGTAAAAACAATATAATATTCACTCCTTACGAAATACAGAACAAGAAAGTAATCGAACAGTTCCAAAAAAAAAGACCCGCAATCGCAGGCCTTTAAAATTTTATTAGAACAAAAAACTTTTAGTTTTTAACTATTCACTTCTACCCTTCCACTTCCACCAGTTCTATATCAAAAACCAAATCTTTTCCGGCAAGGAAATGATTGGCATCCAGTACGACAACGTCATCCTTTACCTCGGTAACAGTTACAGGAAAAGGCTGCCCTTCCTGGTTTTGCAATGTCAGGCTCATACCTGGTTCCAGCACCATTTCAGCAGGTACATTTTCTTTAGGAAATTCTATCATTGCTTCTTCACTGCGCTCGCCATAAGCTTCTGCTGCAGGAATATTTACTGTTTTCTTGTCACCTGGTTTCATACCCGGTAATGCAGCATCAAATCCTTTGATCATTTGCCCTGCTCCAACTGTAAATGCCAGTGGGTCTTTCCCAACAGAAGAATCAAAAGTTTCTCCGTCAGTTAGTTTACCTGTGTAATGAACTTTAACTTTATCGCCAGTTTTTACTTCAGCCATAATTGTATGTTTGTTTTATTAAAAAAGACTGCAAACCTAACATTTATAGGCTTTATTGCATAATAAATGAGAAAAAATCCTGTTAAATTATGATAAAATTTGCATTGAGCTACCTACTGTTATTGCCATTATTTGCCGCAGCGCAAACTGCTACAAAGCGAGCTCCGGCGGTGGTCACAGGGGCTGAGCAGACCGAATTATACCTGCCGGAAATTAAAGGAAAAAAAGTAGCAGTATTTGCTAATCAAACCAGTATCGTAGGGAAAAAACATTTAGTAGATCTGCTCCTGGATAATGGAATCGATGTAGTGAAGATCTTTGGACCCGAACATGGATTTCGTGGAAATGCCAGTGCTGGCGAACATGTGAAAGATGGCGTGGACACCAAAACAAAGCTCCCTATCATTAGCCTATATGGCGATCATAAAAAACCAACTGCATCAGACCTAAAGAATGTAGATGTTGTGCTTTTCGACATACAGGATGTCGGCGTAAGGTTCTACACTTATATTTCCTCATTGCAATATGTAATGGAAGCATGTATAGAAAACAATGTTCCGCTTATAATACTGGACAGACCAAATCCAAATGGTTTTTATGTAGATGGCCCGGTGCTCGATCCTAAGTTTTCCAGCTTTGTCGGCATGCAACCCATACCTGTGGTTTATGGAATGACCATGGGAGAATATGCATTGATGATCAGCGGTGAGCAATGGCTGGATAAAAATGCAAATGAAAAATTTAAAAATAAATCAGTTGCTGATATGCGGAAATCAGATGGATTTCAATTGAGGATTGTTACCTGTAAAAATTACGACCATAGTACAAAATATATGTTGCCCGTCCCACCCTCTCCCAACCTGAAAGAAATGCAATCTATTTACTGGTATCCCAGCATTGCTTTGTTTGAAGGCACCGTTATCAGTGAAGGAAGAGGAACAGATAAGCCTTTTCAATATTTTGGTCATCCCTCTTTACCCAAGACAATGTTTTCATTTACACCAACGCCGAATGAAGGTGCAAAAAGCAGTAAATGCTACGGACAAAAATGCTATGGCTTCGACCTGAGTGCGCCAATAAAAGAAACCTTAGCCGAAACAAACTGCAGCATACAATTGAAATACCTGCTGGATGTCTACCGGCTTTTTCCTGACAAAAAGAATTTTTTTCTATCCAACAATTTTATTGATAAACTTGCGGGAACAGACCAGTTGAGAAAACAAATCATTGCAGGAAAAACAGAAGCAGAGATCAGGAAAAGCTGGGAACCCGGACTGAAGAAGTTTAAAGAGATCAGGAAGAAGTATTTGTTGTACGGGGATTTTTGAAGCAGTTGAGGGTTGTTGAGAATTGTTTAGTGCAGTTTAGTAGTTTAGTAGTTTAGGGTTTAGAAGGCTTAGACAGTTTAGACAGTTTAGAATGTTTATTTTAGTTTTAGATTTTGCTCTATTTCTCCAGATGTGCGCATTTTCATTTCCGCCTTTCGGGATATTAAATGTTTACTTTTCTGAACCGTGAATTGATAAGCAATTTAATCATACTCACTCCCGACTAAGAACTTTGCACTATAAACTTTTCACTAATCACTACCTTTTGCAGGATCTTCGATTTTTAAATTCAGTTTATTATTTTAAGAGGGACATTTTTGAATAAAGAAAAATCTCTTAAATTAAATGCAACAACCTCAGTACTGAGTACTAAATACTAAGTAATATTTAATATGACCAAAGACTACAAATCCCTTCGCATTATATTCATGGGCACACCCGAGTTTGCCGTGGCCAGCCTGGAAGCCTTGCTCAATGCCGGTTGTAACGTAGTTGCTGTGATTACTGCTGCTGATAAACCCGGTGGACGAGGCATGCAATTGCAACAAAGTGCTGTGAAGAAATTTGCCGAAGAAAAAGAAATTCCGGTTCTGCAACCCGAGAAACTCAAAGCGCCGGATTTTATTGAGGAACTGAAATCATACAAAGCTGACTTGCAAATAGTAGTGGCCTTCAGGATGCTGCCGGAGGTTGTTTGGAACATGCCGAAATTGGGCACCATCAACCTGCATGGATCATTACTCCCACAGTATCGTGGTGCCGCACCTATCAACCGGGCTGTGATGAACGGAGAAACAGAGACAGGTGTAACCACATTTTTATTGCAGCAGGAAATAGACACCGGAAATATTTTATTGAATGAAAAAATTCCTATCGCACCCGAGGAAACTGCCGGAGAACTGCACGATAGAATGAAGGAAATAGGTGCCGCACTGGTTGTAAAAACTGTTCAAGGATTTGCGGAAGGAAATCTGGAACCAAAACCACAGGAGGAAATACAAATTTCGGGGCGATTAAATGCTGCGCCAAAAATCCATACCGCTGATTGTGAAATAAACTGGGAAAATCCGGCACAAAAGATTTATGACTTTATCAGGGGACTTGCACCCTACCCGGCTGCATTTACTTTCCTGAATGGAAAAAAACTGAAAATTTTTAAAGCTGAAAAACAAGCCACTTCAGAAACAACGCAACCCGGCGAGTACAAAACAGATGGCAAGACTTTTCTTTTCTTTCAATGCACAGATGGGAACATTAATATCCTGGAACTCCAACTCGAAGGAAAGAAAAGAATGACAACAGAAGAATTCCTGAGGGGTTATCGCTTCCCTTAAAACTGAAGAAATTCTTCCAGCTGCATTTTGATGGCATTTAATGCAAATTCGTTGATAAATTTACCTTTCTCATCCAGCAAAGTATCTACTACACTTAGTGGCAACCGATTGTAATGAACCTGCATCTTCAAATGCAGCAAACTCCCCGTGAGGTGCTCCATGCCTCTGAGGTTTCCTGCCCTGCCGGTACTGACACCGGTGAGCAAAACTTTTTTGTTCCACCAACATTTTGCAACGTTTGAATTATCGATCATCAGTTTTAGAATTCCGGGATAGGACCCGTTGTACTCCGGCATGATGATGATAAATTTATTGGCAGGAATCAGGAATTCTTCTTCAGCAGCAATAAAATTTTCATCCCGCTGCATCATGTTTGTGTGCTTCAGGGAAAGAATTTCTGCGTTGATGCCTTTTTCGGAAAGTACACGCTGGTATTCGAGGGCTACTTTATATGTATTATTATCTTGTCGGTTAGTACCGGAAATGATCGTGAGCATAAGTGTAAAGAAAAGCAATATCTGCATCGGCACAATGCCGCAGAGTGAAACATTACGCATTGCGAAAATGGACGTGCGGTTTTTTTGCCCCTAAGTCACAAAAGCAAAAATTTATTTCGCCTGCAGCGAAAGGGTTGGCCACGAATTGTACGAATCTTCACGAATTTCTTTTTGTGCGTATGTGTTTTGGTGGCCAGGGGTACGAACAGATATAGTTGTTACTCAGAGAAATATGTCTTCAGTCTAATAGTCTTATTGTCTGAAGTCTTTTCTTGTTTTTTCACAGAGAACCACAGAGGTTTCACAGAGAAACACGGAGAATACGTATTCAGTCTAATGTCTGAAGTCTTTTCTTGTTGTTACACAGAGAACCACAGAGGTTTCACAGAGAAACACGGAGGAATAGGTCTTCAGTCTAATAGTCTTATTGTCTGAAGTCTTTTCTTGTTGTTACACAGAGAACCACAGAGGTTTCACAGAGAAACACGGAGAATACGTCTTCAGTCTCAAAGTCTAAAGTCTTTTTCTTTGTGTTTTGTGCTTTCGTGGCGAAACCCTTAAATTCTCTCCACCACCAATCATTTACCCAAAAAAGAGCCATTAATCTACCGAATAGTTACATTTGCCAAAAGGTAGTTGCCAGAAATCTACCTGGAGCCTTTTATCAGGCAAAAGAATATTTACACAAACTAAAAAAGCAACAGCTTTACCAAAGCATTACATGGGAAGAGTTATAGGAATAGCGAATCAGAAAGGAGGAGTAGGTAAAACTACCACAGCCATCAACCTTGCAGCCAGCCTGGCCGTTTTGGAATATAAAACACTCCTGGTAGATGCTGACCCACAGGCAAACAGCACTACAGGATTGGGTTTTGACCTGCATAATGTGACACTCAGTCTCTATGATTGCATGGTGAACGAGACTGATGCAAAAGATGTGATTCTGAAAACAGAACTCAAGCATCTTGACATTATCCCTTCTCATATTGACCTCGTTGGTGCGGAGATAGAAATGATCAATTACCCCAACAGGGAAGCTGTTTTCAAACAAATTCTTTCTTCTGTAAAAGACGAATACGACTTTATCATCATCGATTGCTCTCCTTCTCTCGGTCTTATTACTGTAAATGCACTAGTTGCAGCAGATAGCGTGGTTGTGCCTGTGCAGACAGAATTTTTTGCCCTGGAGGGTTTAGGTAAATTGCTGAATACCGTGAAAATAGTTCAGAACAGGTTGAATACAGATCTGCAGATTGAAGGAATTTTAATGACCATGTACGATGGCCGGCTTCGCCTTTGCAACCAGGTGGTTAGTGAGGTTAGAAGACATTTTGAGGACCTGGTTTTCAACAGCATCATTCATAGAAATACAAAACTCAGTGAAGCACCAAGCGCAGGAAAACCAGTGATACTCTACGATTCTGACAGTAAAGGCGCTATGAACTACCTGAACCTGGCCAAAGAAATTTTACAAAAGAACAACATGACGAAGATAAATGAGGAGGATAAGGTGATCAATATAAAAGAAAGGGTGAAGAATTTGGGAAGTGAGAAGTGA
>JBBQYS010000038.1:0-26071 GCA_038208485.1 Chitinophagales bacterium | reverse complement strand
AAACTCATAGGTGGAAACCTGCGAACTTTAGAAAATATTGCCGGCAGTAAAAGTAGTCCTGATACAAAAAATGCTATTTTGTTTGTAGAAGACACGGGGGAATATTTGTACAGTATTGACAGAATGTTTTACAACCTGCTTCGCAGTAATAAACTTCAAAACTTACATGGTTTAATCATTGGAGGTTTTAAAATTAAACCAGATGATGCCGGTGAAGAATTTGGCCGCAGCCTGGAAGAAATTGTACTGGAAAAAACTGGCGGTTTTGGTTATCCGGTATGTTTTGATTTTCCTGTAGGGCATCAAAAAAACAACCTGGCACTGACCTGTGGAGCCATGCACCAGCTTTTTGTAAATGACCAGGGCACAACACTAATTAAATTGTAAAAAGAAATTTTAGATGAACATCCCATCAGCACTAAAAAAGAAAGACCTGGTTGCGCTCACCTGCCCCGCCGGATATTTGGAAGCTGAAAAGGCTACGACTTGTATCAGCACCTTAAGGACCTGGGGCTACGAAGTACTCGTGGGGAAAACGATGCAAAGCAGCAGCAGGAATTATTTCAGTGGCACAGATGAAGAGCGGAGAGATGAGCTCCAGGCTATGCTTGATGACAAAGACATTAAAGCAATATTTTTTGGCAGGGGAGGATATGGTGTGAGTCGCATTATAGACCAACTCGATTTTAAGGCATTTAAAAAAGACCCAAAATGGTTGATCGGCTTTAGTGATATCACTGTGTTGCATGCACATCTTTACCGCAGCTTTAAGATTCCGTCCATTCATGCACAGATGGCTGCAGCATATAATGATGGTGGAGACCAAACGCCATCAATTTTATCCCTGCACAAAATGTTGAGCGGAAAGAAATTGAAATTTGATGTGGCAGGACACGATCAAAATAAACCAGGAAAATCAGAAGGAATGCTAATAGGAGGAAACCTTAGTTTATTTGCAAATATCATAGGTACGGCTTCTGAACCAGACACGAAAGACTGCATTCTCTTCCTGGAAGATATTGGTGAATATTTATATAGCGTTGATAGGTTACTGGTACAGCTCAAAAGAAGCGGAAAGCTAAACAACCTTGCCGGGCTTGTATTTGGTGGCTTTACTGACATGAAAGATACCCCAAGACCATTTGGGAAAAACATAGAACAGATCCTGCTGGAAATTGTTGAAGAATATGACTATCCTGTATGTTATCATTTTCCGGTGAGCCATACCGCAGAAAATCTACCATTAAAAGTTGGTGCAAAATATAGCCTGGCGGTTACTAAAAAGAAAGTTATTTTAAAAGAATTATAAATTACTGCAACAAACTATCAATAGCGGCAAAGTAGATATCGGATCGGTTTACAGTCTTGTGTTCACCACCGGGAATTGTATAAAATTTATCCGTTGGCTTCATTGAATTTTTCAGCTTGATGGCATTACTGTAACGTATCACTCCATCATCAGTTCCGTGAAAAACTACAACAGGAAATTTTAGCCCATCAATAAATTCATTCGTAGGAATTTTATACTTTATGATGCGGCTGAGCGGAAACATCCAGGCATAGGATCGAAAAATATCCGGTACAGAATTGTAAGGCGTTTCCAGTATCAGCAATTTATTGTTTGATGCACTCGCTGCATAAGCTGCTAAACCTGACCCCAAAGATTTTCCATACAAGATAATATGATCATCACTAAAGCTTGTACCGGCAAGCTTCCTCACCTGGTAAGCCATGCTATACAATCCTTTTTCAGAAACATTTCCTTTGCTTTTTCCATAGCCCGGATAATCAGGCATCCAAACCTCGTAACCGTTTTTCAGGAAAGGCTGTATGTATGTAGCATACCGGTTTACATTTGACCTGTTGCCATGAAAGTAAAGTACCACACCCCTGGAAGAATCCTGCGGATAAAACTTTACAAGGTTAATTGTATCAGTTGCATTGAGTGCAATATTGATTTCATCAAATCTTCCGGGGAAATTAAATTTGTAATCGGCAGAAAGCTTTTCTCCCTGGAAAATAATTTTATCCTGTAAATAATACAGGCCTATTCCTACTGCACAGTACACAATAAGCAATACCTGCAACCAAAAAATCATGCTTCTTTTTCTTTTTGTTTTATTTCCGTTTTTCGTGTTCTCCGTCTTTTGTATCATCATTATTTTTATTCTCCAAGAATATCCCGCACAAAGCTATGGTATTCATTAAAAGAAGGAAGGTTATTATGCCCGCCTCCGTGGATGCGTATCAATGTAATTTTTTTAGGATTGAGCGCCTGCAGGTTTTCGCTGTTACTCACAGGAATGAGCCAGTCTTTGGTACCATGTAAAATATAAGTGTGACAGGAAACTTTTTTTATCCAAATATCCGTACGCAGGTGGTAGCGAAGCATCAGCCGGATAGGAAGAAATGGAAGGAACCTTTCTATCACTTTCTTAAAATTAAAATAAGGCGCATCCAGTATTAAAAATCTTGGATGATTGTCACTGGCCACCTTGGTGGCAAACCCACTTCCGAGGCTGCGACCATAAACGATGAGGTGTTGCTCTCCAAATTCTTTATGTAGTTTTTCGTATACGAATTGCATATCACTCAACATATCTTTTTCACTTCGCTTACCGGTGCTCTTTCCAAATCCCCGGTAATCCACCAAAACAACGTCATAATTGTAACGGAAAAAATCTTTCGCATACCGTGCCCAACCTTTTATACTTCTTGTATTTCCATGAAAATAAAGTACGAGGCCATGGGGTTGCTCATTATGGAAATGCAAACCATTGATCCTGACACCAGGTTCTACTTCAAAATCTAATTCCCGGAACGGTGTATCATATTTGTATAAAAAATCTGCCTTTAGCTTCTCCGGTTTGAAAATGAATTTCTCCTGGAAAAAAAATACCAATAAAACCGCAATGGCATACCCAATGATGATATACCAGATGGTAGTACTTAGCAGGAAAATAATATAAAAGACAAGCATTTTAAAATCGATAGTAGGAATCAAATGTAAATCTATCTTTAGAAAATACCGTTTGAATTATTTAAGGTATTAAAGAGAACAGAAATATTCCAATCCGTAAACATGCGCTATAGTTGTACCTTTCACCAGTCAATATAAAGTAACCCCCAGCTAATTTTTCGACAAGCAATGGAGAATTTACAATTAATAAAATCTGCTTTACTGGAACGGTATCTCTACGAAGTGGGAAAGCTTTCTGATAACTTTGATGCACTTGAAGAAGCAGAAATTAGTAATGAGCAATTTAGTTTTTACACTTCTGTTGCTTCTGTTTACAGCAGTAAGATCGAAGGAGAAATTATAGACCTGGATAGCTACATCAAGCATAGAATAACCGGCGCCTCCTTTCAACCTGATTATACAAAAAAAACAGATGATCTTTACGAGGCATACCTTTTTGCAAAAAGCAATAATCTAAATGCTGAAAATCTTTTTAAAGCTCATCAGCTATTGGCAAGAAATCTCCTTTCCGATCACCAACTTGGGAGATTCAGGTCCTCGATCATGTATGTCACAACAATAGAGGGGAAAATAGAATATGTAGCTGCTGCACCTGGAACTGTAGTTGCAGAAATGGACAAATGGTTTTCAGATATCAAATTGCTGTTAGAATCCGACTTGCCAATAGAAGAAGTATTTTATTATGCAGCATATGCACATTTTACTTTTGTAAAAATTCATCCCTGGTTTGATGGGAATGGAAGAACAGCAAGGTTGATTGAAAAATGGTTTCTGTCAGAAAAACTTGGGCATAAAGCCTGGTATCTGCAAAGTGAAAAGCATTACTACCAAAATCATGAGTTATATTATCAGAACCTCAGGAAAGCAGGATTAGAATATGAATTGCTGGATCATTCTAAATTGCTGGATTTCTTATTGATGCTTCCAAAAAGTCTTTGAGTTATTTTTCTTTAATCATACTCCTCATCCTGGTATATCCTGCTCATTTGCAATTTGCCGGCAGGAGCTATCACCAGTGGAAATTTCTCAATACTTACATTGCTTTGCTCAAGCCCAAAACCTTTTTCTTCGCTTACACTTAAAGCTTTCAGCCAGAAATAAAATTTCATCACCATATTTTCAAAGAAAGGCAATTCATTGTCCTGGCTCAGAAATTTCTCCATTACGATGAACTGGAAATCGCCCACCATATTATTTTTTTGCTGAGATTCATAACGGCTGGCTATGTTCACTTCCCTGTTAGCCACGAGATCTTCCACCACCTGCTTGAACATAAGGTTAATACGGGGTTGTACCCTAAAGCCCAACCTGAATTCCACACGTATGATGTCATTTGGAATAATATGCTCTACCTCATACTCACAAGTATATGGATCATCGAGTGTATCCACGTGTATGAACCAATATATATCTGCCCGCTTCGGTTTACCGCTAAGAATACTGTACACAATTTTATGCTCTATCTCTTTCGGATTGTTGGCACTGGTGAGGTATACCAGATGCGTGGCATGTTTTGGAACAGAATTATCATTGCTCAGTTCTTCCAGTTTGGGCACATATTCATCTACCCGTACAAATTCCACATAGCGGTTCTTGATCTTTCTTGCCCTGAACCACACGAACATTACCCCAAACAATAACAAACCCAGCAAAACAGTAAAATACCCACCGTGTATAAATTTATCTAAAAGCGCAAATAGGAAACTTAATTCTATAATAAGGAAACTAATGAGGAACAAATAAATGAGTGCCGGTTTTACACGATGCAACACCATATAATTCGCAAAAAGCAAAGTCGTCATGAGCATAGTTGTGATAATGGCCAGTCCATAAGCAGCTTCCATTTTAGTAGATTCCTGGAAGTAAAAGATCACACAGACACAACCCGCAAAAAGCAAATTATTTATGCCCGGAATAAAAATCTGCCCTATCGCTTCAGTTGGATATTTTATCCTCATTTTAGGCCACAGGTTCAGTCGTATTGCTTCATTAATAAGTGTAAAAGAACCGGTAACCATGGCCTGGCTGGCTATAATTGCGGCACTGGTAGCAATGATAACACCAGGCACAATAAACCATTGTGGCACCAGGTCAAAAAAAGCATTTATATCGGCCGTAAGCGGATTTGCTTTAGAGATCAACTGTCCGGAATGGTGCTTAAGCAAGCTGGCACCCTGGCCAAAATAATTAATCAGAAGACAGGATTTTACAAAGATCCAGGAGATACGAATGTTACCTCTGCCGCAATGTCCGAGATCACTGTAGAGTGCTTCTGCACCCGTAGTACAGAGAAACACGGCCCCTAATAACCAAAATCCTTTTGGATAGTTCACTAAAAATTCAATGGCATAATATGGGTTGAGTGCTTTAAGAATAGAGATATTATCACTGAGATGTATAATTCCCAAAACTGCCAGCATTCCAAACCACAAACTCATAATGGGCCCAAACATTTTGCCGATCTTGGAAGTACCAAACTGTTGTGTAAAAAAGAATAGACAAATAATGCCCAATACAATATACATGATGGTAGATGTTCCCATCTCATGGAACTGGGGCAGTTTTTTTAACCCTTCTACTGCAGAAGTAATAGAGATTGGTGGAGTAATTATACCATCTGCCAGCAGTGCTGCTCCGCCAATGGTGGCGGGCACCACAAGCCATTTTCTCCGACGACGGACAAGCGCAAACAAGGCGAAGATTCCCCCTTCCCCTTTATTATCTGCCCGCAATACTAGCCAAACATATTTTATGGTAGTTTGTAAAGTAATGGTCCAGATGATGAGAGAAAGTGTACCGAAGATCAGTTCTTCTGAGATCACTTTTTCCTGAATGATGGAATTAAAAACGTAAAGCGGTGAAGTACCTATATCTCCGTAAATAATGCCTAAGGCAATGAGAAGACCCGCTCCGGAAACCTTATTGATGTGTTTGCTCAATGGGAAGAATTTTGATGACCCTTATGGCCCCTGTTTTTTTTCAGGGAAAACTTTTGCAAAAGTAGCCGTAAAGCCGGCGCAACCCAAATTTAGATTTTCAGCTTCAGTGCTTTTATTTTAATTAAAGATTATAGGGCAACTATTTATTCACTTTGCCTTGTATCGTTCAATAATTTATCCAGGTATGATGTAAGTAAAATTCTAATGATTACGACACACCAGTTATTGGTTGTGATTTGTATTTCCATGAACCACGAAATTCTTCAAAGCTAAATATTAATAAAAAATTAATACGCTCATTGAGAATAAGTTAACTTACATCCCTTTCAAAATTGTAGAAGCCTTCATGCACAAAATATTTAAAGCCAACATATATTCTTCACTTATTATTAAATTAGTATTTGTACTTGGGCTTTACTTTATCAGCAGGTTTATATTCTTTTCTTTCAATACTGATCTTTTTCCAGGTATTGATGCGAAAAATTGGTACAACATAATCAAAGGAGGATTCAGTTTTGACATTGCAGCTCTCTTATATATAAATGCATTGTACATTTTTTCCCAGCTTATTCCATTTCGATTTCGCTACCATGCTGCCTATCAAAAATATACCGGCCTGGTATTTATTATTTTTAATGCAGTCGCCTTCCTGGCAAATTGTATAGATATTATTTATTTCAGGTTTACACTTCGCCGTTCCACTTTGTTGGTTTTAAAAGAATTTAAACATGAAGAAGATGCAGGCTCATTCCTGTTTCAGTTTCTTGTAGATTATTGGTATATATTTTTGATATTCTTCATTATTTTATTTTCCCTGATCTGGATACAAAAAATTATACAACTAAAAAGTCCTTCTACCCTTCCCGGAAAATATTATTACCCACTTGCTACAGTTATTATGTTGGCTTCCGTAGTCTTTATAGTTGGTGGTATCCGTGGAGATTTTAAACACAGCACCCGGCCAATAACTATGAGTAATGCCGGAGAATATGTAAGCACGCCTAACCAGGTTCCACTGGTATTAAATACCCCGTTTTGCTTAATCCGCACTTATGGTCAAAAGTTTTATAAACCTATAAGCTGGCTGCCTGCTGATGAAATCAACAGCATATACAATCCTGAGCAGGAACTATATTCAGATCAACCATTCAAAGCTGACAATGTTGTCATTATAATTCTGGAGAGTTTTGGCAAGGATGCAATTGGATTCTATAACAAAGACCTAAACAATGGCACTTATAAAGGTTATACCCCTTTCCTTGATTCCCTGATAGGTGAAAGTCGTGTCTGTTTAAATTCTTTTGCCAACGGTCGTAAATCGATCGAGGCAATTCCATCTCTGCTGGCAGGAATTCCTACCGGCGTTACTCCTTTTGTACTTACACCTTATGCACAGGACAGCATCAAAAGTCTTCCGGCCATTCTGAAAGACAAAGGCTACAACCTTTCTTTTTTTCATGGTGCGGCAGATAATTCTATGGGGTTCAAAGCAATGCTTTCCCTGATGGGCTTGCACAACTATTATGGGAAAACTGAATACAACAACGATAAAGACTTTGATGGTTTATGGGGCATTTGGGATGAACCTTTTTTCCAATATTTTGCGCACCAGTTAGACACAATGAAGGAACCTTTTTTTTCTACTATTTTTTCTGCGTCTTCTCATCATCCTTTTAAAGTACCGGAAAAGTACACAAACAAATTTCCTAAAGGCAAGTTGCCGATATATGAATGCATTGGATACACAGACATGGCGCTGAGGAAATATTTTGAGTACGCCTCAAAGCAACCCTGGTTTAAAAACACACTTTTTGTGATTAGTGCAGACCACGCTTCTGTTTCCCAGTTTGGCGAATACCAAAATAGCCTCGGTGATATGAGCATCCCTATTATTTTTTATCATTATGGAGATAGCAGTTTAAAAAAAATGGATAACTCACTCGTGCAACAAACAGATGTAATGCCGAGCATTTTGGGCTATTTAAATTACACCGGGAAAATAGTTTCGTTTGGTAAAAATATTTTTGATAATACACATCAAAACTTTGCCGCCAATTATATGAATGGCTATCGGTGGATGGATAGCAGCTATGTACTTGAAATGAGTGATAGTACTGTTACCGGTTTGTTTAATTACAAAACAGACAGGTTCTTAAAAACCAATTTAATGTCATCAAATATTTTAAAGAAAAAAGAACTGGCATTAAAACTGAAAGCCTATCAACAACAATATGTAAACCGGTTACTTGGCAATCATTTAATGCCTGGTCAGAACTAACTTCTTTCTTATTACGGTTGGTTTGGTTCAATGTAATCCTACTTGTACTATTTCCGGTCACAATCTAAATTTTCCTGCTATAACAAACCTTCCCTCACCTCTTTTTTCGTAAATTGATCTTTTTTTATTCCTCTTTAAATTTTACATGAAAAAAATAATCTTATTTATCTGTGCTGCTATATTGCTGCAACTGTCAGCTTTTTCCCAATCCTCCTTGGCGCCGCTAACCGTAGAAAAAATAATGCGTGATCCATCCTGGATAGGAACTTCCCCTTCTTCGGCACAATGGAATGTTTGGGGTGACAGCTTATTTTTCATGTGGAATCCTGATAAAAATTTATCTGATTCACTTTACTTCATCACTCTAAAAAATAGCGCTCCGCAGAAAGCAAACTATAATATAAAAAACAATTTTGTAGCTGCGCAAGAGGTGGTATTTAATGCAGACAGAACTGCATATACATATAGCAAGGGTGGAGATATTTTTTATGTGTTTGTAAAAACAAAGAAGGCAATCAGAGTGACTGCTACCATACAATCAGAATCAAACCCGGTATTTAGTTTCAATGACAAAAGGGTTGTGTATACAAGCGATAATAATTTATATAGCTGGAATATAAATACTGGTGAAACAGAACAGCTGACCAACCTTGTAGCCGGTAATAAACCATCTGACAAAAAATCAACCGGTGACAAAGAAGCCGAATGGATGAAAAAAGACCAGCTTTCTTACCTGGAAGTTTTGAACGAAAGAAAGCAAAAAAAAGATGCAGAAGATGCCTGGAATGCAGCCCATAAAAAAAATGAACTGACTCCTGTATATACTTCCGGAAGAAATATTTTTTCATTTACTATTGATGGATCAGGTCGTTATATCAGTTATCGTTTATTCAAAAGAGCTGAGGGAAGTAAAAACACCATTATTCCTGATTTTGTAACAGAATCGGGCTATACAGAAGATATCCGCGGCAGAACAAAAGTTGGTGCAGAACAGGGCACAACAGAGTTGTACTTTTATGACAGGGAGAAAGATACAGTTTACAATATGTCTGTAAAAGGATTACCCGGTATAGATGTTATCCCCTCTTTTCTTAAAGATTATTTTAGTGATAGCATTTTAAAAAAAGAAAACAGGACGAGAGCAGTATCGTTTAGCGAAGCGAAATGGTCGCCTGCGGGCAGTAAGGCTTTCTTTGAAATAAGCAGCCTTGATCATAAAGACCGATGGCTGATGCTCTGGGAAGGGCCATCTAATAAATCAAAGCTAATAGACAAGCAACAGGACGATGCCTGGATAAGTGGACCGAATATCAGCAGCAGGGCTACCGGCTGGATAGACAATGAAACAGTTTGGTACCAGAGTGAGACAAGTGGCTACTCGCATGTTTATGTTCAACATATTAACTCTGGAAAAACAACGCAACTCACCAAAGGAAATTACGAAGTGCAGAGAGCAATGCTGAGCAATGATAAAAAAACATTTTACTTACAAACAAATGAAGTGCATCCCGGAGAACAACAATTGTATAGTTTAAATATTGCATCCGGAAAAACTGAAAAGCTGACTGCAGCAACAGGTGCCAATGACGTAAGCATTTCCCCTGACGAAAAAAAACTGGCCATACTTTATTCATATGCTACAAAACCCTGGGAGCTTTATTTGCAGGACAATAAAGCCGGTGCAGCTGCGCAGCAAATAACCAACAAAGCTGCATCTGCGGAATTTTTATCCTATCCATGGAGAGACCCGGAGGTCATCCGGTTTCCTGCACGTGACGGAGCTATGGTCTATGCAAGATTGTATAAACCGGCAAATGCAACTCCGGGTAAACCAGCCGTAGTATTTGTACATGGAGCAGGCTACCTGCAGAATGCACACAAATGGTGGAGCAATTATTTCCGGGAGTTTATGTTTAATAATATGCTGGCAGATAATGGCTATTATGTATTGGATATAGACTACAGGGCGAGTGCCGGTTATGGTAGTAAATGGCGTACAGGCATCTACCGTTTTATGGGTGGAAAAGACCTGGACGACCAGGAAGATGGCATAAAATACCTGGTGAAAAATTATGGTGTAAATGAACAGAAGATCGGCATGTATGGTGGTTCTTATGGTGGTTTCATTACCCTGATGGCCATGTTTACAAAACCAGATCTTGTGGCTGCCGGCGCAGCACTCAGACCAGTTACAGATTGGGCAAATTACAATCATGGTTACACCTCTAATATTTTAAACCAGCCTTTTGAAGACAGTATAGCCTACAGAAGAAGTTCTCCGATTTATCATGCAGCCGGATTAAAAAATCACCTGCTCATCTGCCATGGTATGGTGGACGTAAATGTACATTACCAGGATGTGGTGAAGCTTACACAGAGGCTAATAGAATTACACAAAGACAATTGGGAACTGGCTTCTTATCCAATGGAAGATCATGGCTTTAAAGAACCAAGCAGCTGGACAGATGAGTATAAGCGGATCTTTAAATTGTTTGAGACGGTGTTGAAGTAGCGTATGGTTCATGGATTATGGTTGATGGTTCATGGTTCATGGATCATGGATTATAGTTCATGGTTGTTGAGGGTTGTTGAGGGTTGTTGAGGGTTGTTGAGAATTGTTGAGCATTGTTGAGCATTGTTTAATGTTGTTGATTGCTGTCAGGCTGAGCTTGTCGAAGCCGGTTAGTGGGCAATGTCTAGATGATCATCTCGAAGCCGGTTAGTGGGCAAAGTCAAGCTTGTCAAAGCTGGTTGGGGAGTAAAGTCAGGCTGAGCTTGTCGTAGCCGATTATTTTCTCCCCGTTCAAACTCTATTTTAAAATATTAAATCACTAAAAATGATGACTTCCAAAATAGAAATAATCAAAGCAGATATTACAAAATTACAAGTGGATGCGATTGTAAATGCGGCAAACAGTTCCTTGCTTGGTGGTGGAGGAGTAGATGGCGCTATTCACCGGGCCGGGGGAAAGGCTATACTGGAAGAATGTATGGTCATCAGGAATAAACAAGGTGGTTGTGCTACCGGCGAAGCAGTGATTACTACTGCAGGAAATTTACCATCTACTTATGTGATACACACCGTTGGCCCGGTATGGAATGGAGGAAAAAAAAATGAAGAAAACTTATTAAAGAATTGCTACCTCAATAGCCTGGAGCTTGCAAAAAGCAAAGACATTAAAACCATCGCCTTTCCAAATATCAGCACGGGCATTTATCATTTTCCAAAACCACTGGCAGCAAAGATTGCGGTGGCGGCTGTAAAGGAATTTTTAAATGAAAATAAATTCCTGAAGAAAGTCATTTTTGTTTGTTTTGATGAGGAGAATTTTGGGTTGTATGAGAAAGAGATAAGGGAGTGATTTTCAATGTAAATTCCAAGTACGCTAATAGTTCAAAATATAATAAAAGGCAATTTTACCCTTCACAAAGAGAATCATTACCTACCATTATAACTGACTGATATTTTTACTCTATGATTATAGCTAAAAATTCAAATACTTTATTTTCCTGGCAGTGCGAACAGATGGAATACCAAGGGACAATTTGTTATATACTGTGGTGCTTCCCGTTCATTATCTACTTTGGAGTTGATTGTACACAGAGCATCGATAAAACCATCACTTAACTATAAAGTAATGGTTATCTCTATAGTGGACGACTCATCTTTAATCAAAGAACTAGAATTTAAAAACCTACCTACAGACTGGAGGTCAATGGCTGCATATTCCATCTTGCAAAAGATCGGATCAGAATGGTATATAGAACAAAAACACCTTGTTCTAAAAATACCATCTGCAGTCATCCCCCTCGAATATAATTACATAATAAATACTGAACCTCCGGAATTTCAGAAGAAAGTAAAACTGGTGAGAACAGAAAGTTATTTTTGGGATACAAGGGTGTAATAAAATTAGTGGAACCTGAAACATTATTTACTGTGTTATCACTTTTCCAAAAAACACAAGCCCCTCTCCGTAAGGAAAGGGGCCACATACAAATCTATACTACAAACACAAAGCTGAAAATATTTTATACATCCATTTTCAGCGATTTAAATTATCAATCTGGTTTTTTGCCATCCAGGAAAGTATTGATGGTGTTGATATCCGGTTGTGGATTATCATCATTTTTCACTGTGTAACTGCTATAAAAATTTTCAACATCAGCAATCTGGTTATGCATTTCCATATTTCGGCGCAGGTATGCCGGTACAGTTTCAAACTCATTGTTTTGGTCCGCACCATTCATGTTGAAAGACAAACTTCTCAGTTTGGCTATCCGTTGCATAGCACGCACACGTAGCTGCTCTCCTTCATCTTCCATTTGCATGTCTGCTTGCTCCGGGGTATTTGCAGAAGCAGGCTCAGAGGTTTGGTGATTCTTTACCGGAACTTTAGCTTCTTTTTCTACGAGTTCCATTGGTTCATTCTCTTCCTGGGTTTGGATATTTAATTTCAGAGACGGGGACGGTTGTTCTGGTTTTTTTTCTTCTTGTATTTCCGGCAGTACAGTTCTTTTTTCCGGTACAAATAATTGTGTAGGCTTGGCCAGGAAGCCGGTTCTGGTTGCTTCTTCTTCCTGTGCTGTAGGCTTAGGCTCAACCTTTTCTTTTTTTGGTTCCGGGAAAACATCAAATTCTATCACCGGGGTTTGATCTGCAGATGATGATATCTCAAAAAATACCGGTTCGTTTTCATCTTTCTGCTTTACTTCTTCTTTCTTCTTTTCTACAATATCTTCAGCAAGCGTTGGCATCATTTCATCAACCAATGGAGTTGCTTCTTTTACATGCTCCTGTTGTTCAGCCAGTTTATCATCTTCAAACTGAAGCGTGGGTTGCTCCTGCTTTCTTACCGGTGCAACTTTTGCTTCCGGCATTTGCAATGGCATCATTATTTTTTCTTCGGACTTATCTGTAACTGTTTTTGATTTCTTTTGAGGGAATGGATCCTTATGGTCAAAGCCAGTAGCAATAAGGGTTATACCAATGCCTTCACCCAGGCTATCATCATAACCAAGACCAAGAATAACATCTGTATTCTCTCCGGCCTTTTCCAACATGTACTCGTGTATGATCTCTACTTCATCCATAGTAAACTCATGGTCACCTTCGGTAGAGTTGATATTGATCAGGATCCATTTAGCACCAAAAATATCATCATCATTTAGTAGCGGAGAATTTAATGCTTCTTCAATGGCGACCTGTGCACGGTTCTCACCTTTAGCAACTGCACTACCAAGTATAGCTACACCACCCTTTCTCATTACGGTACATACGTCAGCAAAATCGACGTTGATCTGACCTGTGCTGTTGATTACATCCGTGATACATTTTGCTGCAGTAGCCAATACATCATCTGCTTTCTCAAACGATTCTTTCATCTTCAGGTTTCCAAACTGGTGCCTCACTTTATCATTACTGATGATGAGTAATGTATCTACATGGTCTTTTAATTCCATGATACCTTTCTCTGCCTGGGCCATACGCCTCTTTCCTTCGAAGCTAAATGGTGTGGTCACAATACCTACGGTAAGAATGCCAAGATCCTGGCAAATCTTTGCCAATATTGGTGCGCCACCGGTACCTGTACCACCACCCATGCCGGCAGTGATGAAAGCCATCTTGGTATTTACCTGCAGAATACTTTTAATTTCTTCCAGGCTTTCTTCTGTTGCCTGGCGGCCAATATCAGGATTGGCTCCGGCACCGAGTCCCTCTGTGAGGGCTGGCCCTAACTGTATCTTATTAGGAACTTTACTTTGCTTCACTGCCTGGGCATCTGTGTTGCAAATAATAAAGTCTACTCCTTTAATGTTTTGACTAAACATGTGGTTGACAGCATTACTGCCGCCACCACCAACCCCTATCACCTTAATGATAGACGATTGTTCTTTTGGCAAATCAAACTGAATCATAATTGAAAATTTTTGTGTTAGTTATTTGTATGTGTGTGTGTGTGTTGTTGAAGTACTTAGTACCGAGTACTTAGTACTTAGATTGAACCCTGTATGTTGATTATTCTAATTGTTTCTAAAGCTTATAATTTTATTATTATAAACACTCAATTTTTAAAAATAAACACTCAATATCTAATACTCCCTTGCCCTGTCTAAGTACTAAGTACTATATACTAAGTACTTTTTACTAAAACCTCGTATCCTCTTCTTCCTTAAACATTTCTATCAGGTTTGTTTTAAATGAATCCATCAAACCCTTGATGGTCTTGCGTTTCGGACGACTTATTCTTGGTTTGTCGTTTTGCACCTCTGTATCATGCTCTTCAGCTACCGGTTCATCTTCAACTATTTCTTCTGCCTTAAGTTTAATCATATTTGAACCCAGTGTACGATTCTTATTTTCATAATCATTATAACCTTTCAGGATAAGACCGATACAGGTACTGTACATTGGCTTGGCCAGTTCTTCAATATGCCCGGCGCTCAGGTGCTCGTTTGGATAACCTATTCTTGCATTCAATCCTGTGATATATTCTGTAAGCTGAATCAGGTGCTTCAGCTGAGAACCGCCACCAGTAAGGATGATACCGCCATTCAGCATGCGATGATCAAGGCCTACCTGTTTTAGATGATAAGTTACAAAATCCAGTATCTCACTCATTCTTGCCTGTATAATATTTGCAAGATTTTTTACAGAAATCTCTTTTGGTGCCATACCACGAAGACCCGGAATCGTAATGAATTGATTGGCTTTTGTTTCATCTGCCAGGGCACTACCAAATTGTATCTTCATCTGATCAGCCTGTGTCTTCAACACACCTAATCCTGTTTTAATATCATTGGTAATATTCTCGCCACCAAATGGAATAACTGCTGTATGCTTTAAAATACCTTCGTAAAAAACGGCAAGGTCTGTTGTGCCACCACCAATATCTACAATGGCCACACCTGCTTCCAGGTCCTGGTCGCACATTACAGCTGCAGCAGATGCCAATGGTTGAAGTACGAGGTCATTGGTTTTCAATCCAGCTTTTTCTACACTGCGGTTAATATTGCGGATGGCATTTTTATCACCAGTGATGATGTGAAAATTAGCGCCAACTTTTACTCCGCTAAACCCGATCGGGTTTGGAATATTCTGAAAATTATCTACCGTAAATTCCTGTGGAATCACATCAATGATCTGATCTCCTGCCGGGATATAAGTACGGTACTGATCCGCAATCAGGCGGTCTATTTCTTCCTGGCGGATTTGTTCTTCAGTTTCCTGTCTTACTATATCTCCACGGGTTTGCAGGCTTTTAATATGATGGCCTGCAATGCCTACATAGACTTCCCCGATTTTAAGACTTGGGTTGCTGGCATAACAATTTTCCAAAGCTGTTTGTATTGCTTTGATGGTTTGATCAATGTTCAGCACCATGCCATGCTGTACACCATTGCTGTTGGCACGGCCAAAACCAAGGATCTCTATTTTACCAAATTCATTTTTACGGCCTGCTATGGCTGCTATTTTTGTTGTTCCAATGTCGAGTCCTACTATTACTGGTTGTTCCTGATTCATGGTTATAAAATTTTGTATGTTGTGTGTTTGTATGTGTTTAATTTGATAATTATTTTTCTCTATTCTTTTTTTGGCATCACAAACTTCGGTGGCTTTTTGGCCGGAGTTATCTGTGGTTTGTTTGCAGATACTGATGGCTTATTTACAGTAGCTCCATTCGATGCAGGTTTTTTTGCCGGCATAATTACTACCGGTTTTGTGGGAGCAAGTTTGGCAGCGGGTGCTTCTGTAGCCGGTTTTGGCGACGTGTAATTTTCTTCTACCTCATCAGACCCATCCGGGTTATCTTCTCTTTCTACACTCTGCCGAAGCAGAGAACTATCTGCAGGTGTATCATGTTCCTGACTGAACAAACTGGCGGAATCTGCTGCCTGCATTTGTGCTTTCTGTGCTATGAGTTCCATCAGTTGCAATGTGCGTACTGAGTCTTCAGCTATTTCCGTCTTACCCCTAAGTCTTGCCACCACCTGATTTTGGTATTGCAGATCGAGCATACTGTATTTACTCCACCCGGCTTTTAGCATTATATTTTTATAAAATGCTTTCAGGTTGCGAAATTTTTCTTCTATAAAAATGCCTTCTCCAAAATGTATGATCTGCCGGCCAAGTTTTGGTATCAATTCAAATTTTCTTTGTGCAGTAATGTCCGTCTGATCAATCATCGCCTGCAGAAATTCATCCTGCTGTATGTATTGACTAAGGGTTACAATTGTTCTGAGTAAATTACTATCTGCTTTTGTCAATCCCTTTTCACCCGCCGGAAAACCAGTGAAGACGGGCACCCTGGCTGATAACTTATTGCTCAGGGGTAAAATTTTTGCAGAGCTATCTATGTAAAAACTTTGACCATTTACACTGAATAACCTCGCCACAGGTTCTCTTTCTTCAATCCTCACCTGGAGCATATCGTTATCATCAAAATACAGTTCAGCTCCCTGTATCCACATCTCTTTACCCAAGGCATTTTCTATTTTTCTCAGGTCAAAACTGTTGGCCGTTTTTCCTTTGGCCTTAGGCCCGTTGAATTTATTAACGACATCAACCACATCTTTTTCATCAATGAAAAAATTATTACTCACGCCATGTATCACCACCTCCACCCCTGCACAGTGGCGCTCTTCTCTGTGGCGACCAGCAGCCACCAGCAGGAAGATCACCAGGCCGGCAATACAAACCCAGCCCAGGGTCAGCATCATCTTTTTGATATTTAATTTTACTGTGCTCATATATAAATCCTCAGCTGTTTACTTCCAGCAATTGTTTTACCGGCAAAAGCAAAATGTCTATATCTCCTGCTCCTGCCATGATGAACAATTGTTTTTCTTTAATTTCCGAGGTCTTATTTTTTATTAATTCCAATAATTCTTCTTTAGTCACCAGCCGGTTTTTATTTGTCATTTCCCTGCTGATAAGTTCGCTACTTACACCGGCAATTGGCTCCTCTCTTGCCGGGTAAATGGGCAGCAAAAAACTTTCATCTGCAGTACTTAGTACTTCTGCAAAACCTGAAGCATGATCCTGTGTGCGGCTGTAGAGGTGTGGCTGAAAAACAATAGTAGAATGCCAACCCGGATATAATTCTTTGGCCCCGTTTATCAGCGCACGCAACTCTTCGGGATGATGGGCATAATCATCTATCAAAACAACATTGTTCGTTTTCAACAAAGTTTCAAACCGGCGCTTCACACCTTTGAAAGAGCTCACCGCTTTCCTGATAGCATCCTCATTAATCTGCAAATGAATTCCTACCGCAATAGCTGCCAGCATATTTTCAATGTTGTGCTGCCCACCCATATTGAATTCCAGACCTGCCAGTTTTTTATCTTCAACCTGTACATCAAACAAATATTTACCTTCCTGTACTTGTATATTTTCTACATAGATATCAGCAGTGCTATCTGATAAATGATAACTTAGTTTTTTACCTGCTTTGAATTCCTTATTTCTCTGCAACCCTTTTTTTACCAGTAATAATCCACCGGGTTTTATTTTTTCGGAAAATTGGATAAACGCATCCTGCATATTTTTCTCTGTGCCATAAATATCTAAATGATCTGCATCCATAGCTGTGATCACGGCAACATCCGGGCTCAGTTGTAAAAAACTTCTGTCATATTCATCTGCTTCCACTACACAGGCAGCAGCGTCTTTGCTACTTAAAAAATTACTATCATAATTGGTAGCTATACCCCCAAGGAAAGCATTACAACCATACCCGGAATTTGTGAGTAAATGAGCGATCATAGCACTTGTGGTAGTTTTACCATGAGTGCCCGCTACACAAATATTCCTACCATCTTTTGTAATGAGGCCAAGCACCTCACTTCTTTTCTTCAGGTTGTAATTGTTCTTTTTAAAGAAATTAAATTCTGCATGATCTTTTGGAACTGCCGGCGTATACACCACTAGTCCGGCCTGAGAGTCCGCCAACGTGATATCATCTGTGTAATGCACACTGATGCCTTCACGCTTTAATTGCAAAGTGAGTGGTGTTACTGTTTTATCATAGCCACTTACTTTATATCCCAGCTCATTAAAATACCTGGCAAGTGCACTCATACCAATACCACCAATACCCAGGAAATAAACATTTCTGTTTCCCGGCGCATCCCCGCTTCCTGCAAATAATTGCCCGGAAGTTTTAGTTGATATGTTGTTTTCTGTACTCAAAAATTAATTGTATAAAATTTCTTTTGCTATTCTTTCATCTGCATCAGTGATTGCGAATGCAGCAATATTTTCTTTTAGTTGTTGTTGCAATGATTCATCTTTTGCCAGTTTCATTAATTCATCTATTAGCTTTTCTCTCACCTCTTTGTCTGTTATTACCAATGCAGCTTGTTTGTCGGCAAGCTGTTTTGCATTTACAGTCTGGTGATCTTCTGCTGCATAAGGATAGGGCACAAACAACACAGGTTTTTTTACAACACAAAGCTCAGCCACTGCCATTGCCCCGCTGCGACTCACTACAATATCTGCGGCAGTATAAGCAAACTCCATGTACTTAATGAAATTGCTGACAAATACATTACTCATGCCTTCTGCGAGCTTTTTTGCATCTTCTGCAAATGCTTCCCCTGTCTGCCAAATCAGCTGCAGCCTATTCTCCCTGAAGGTATTCAGCCCGTTAGCCAGGGCGGCATTCATACTTTGTGCACCAAGGCTTCCACCCACACATAAAACTGTTTTTTCGCCTGATTGCAATCCGAAAAATTTTAGTGCTTCCTCTTTAGTCACCTGATTCTCCACAATATTTTTACGCACCGGATTCCCCGTGATCATTATTTTCTGTACCGGGAAAAACTGTTCCATACCAGCAGTTGCTGTAAAGACTTTGGTGGCTTTTTTTCCCAACATAATATTCGCCTTACCGGCAAATGAATTGCTTTCATGTATATAGTTTGGAATCCCTTTGCTCTGTGCATACCTCAACACAGGGAAACTGGAATAACCACCAACACCTATTACCACATCAGGAACAAAAGATTTAAAAATGGTTTTTACCTGCAGAAAACTTTTAATCAACTTTACCGGGAGCATGATATTCCTGATCATAGAGCTGCGGTTAAAACCCGCAATGTCTATCCCTATAATTTTAAAACCTGCCTGCGGAACTTTTTGCATTTCCATTTTTCCTTTGGCACCAATGAATAAAAAATTGGTGAGTGGCTTCTCTTTCTTAATTGCATTAGCTATAGCAATAGCAGGAAAGATATGGCCGCCGGTACCACCGCCTGCAATAATCACATTCTGTATGTCAGCTTTTTTATTCAATTAAATTTCTTCTGTTTTTGATTCATCATTTGCTTCTATTTCTTCTTCTTCAGCAATTGCTTTTGCTTTAGCCAATGCCAGTTTACCTTCCTGTTTTTCTACGTTCCGGCTTACACTTAGTATGATACCGATAGACATACAGGTGAAAAGAAAACTACTTCCGCCCATACTTACCAATGGAAGTGTGACACCTGTATTTGGGAACAGGCTCACATTTACACCCATGTTAGCTATGGCCTGTATCACCAGCGTGAAACTGAGTGCCAGTGCCAGGAAAGCCCCAAAGGCATAGGGACATTTTTTATAGATGCGTATACATCGATACAAAAAAAGCAGGTATATAAATAAGATAAATGCAGCACCTACAAATCCATATTCTTCTATGATAATGGCATAAATAAAATCACTGTAACTGTGCGGGAGGAAATTTCTTTGCTCACTATTTCCCGGGCCGGCACCAAACCAACCACCTTTTGCAATGGCTATTTTTGCCTGGTTTACCTGGTAGGTTTTTTCTGTATCATCATTCTTGTTGCTATATATGAATGTTTGTATCCTGCTGACCCAGGTTGGTATACGCCCGCTGTTTATTATTGTTGGCAATGGTTTTCTTTCCCCGGTAGAACTATCATAAGTAGACACAGCAATTGATACCAACATGATCATTGGAATTGCAGCAATTGCAATAGTGCCACCAATATGTTTCATACTTACCCTGCCTATAAACATGAGCAGCAAACTTGTACCTGCAATCAATATAGAAGTAGAAAGATTTGCCGGGGCAATTAATATGCAGATAAGTCCCACCGGAATAATGATGGGCAGAAATCCTTTTTTGAAATCTTTAATCACTGCCTGTTTCCGGCTGAGCAAACGGCTCATATACATGAACAACGCAAGCTTAGCCAGGTCAGAAGTCTGAAAGGTCATATTGATTACCGGAAGTTTTATCCAGCGGCTACCTGCATTTAGCTCCACACCAAAGAACAAAGTATACATCAATAATGGGATAGAGAGCAGAAATATATACAATGCAATCCGGGAGTAAATCGTATAATTTATCCGGTGTGCAAAATAGATCAGTATCAATCCCAAAATGATAAATGCAAATTGTTTGAATAAATAACTCTCTGTACTCCGGCTCATCCTGTATGCCAAAGAACCTGTGCTGCTATATACTAAAAGCAGGCTTGCCAGCGTAAGTATAACTACGATAGCCCATATAACCCTGTCACCACGGGTATTATTTACCAGTGTGCCACCTACATTGGAGAAGGTTGGCGAGAACAATGATCGTATAGATTCTTTTTCCGGCATTAATTTTTATCTGTTTTTATTCTTATAAATTTTTTACTGCGTCTTTGAATTGTTTTCCCCTGTCTTCATAATTTTTAAACAGGTCAAAACTTGCGCAGGCAGGACTTAGCAAAACCACATCACCTTTATCTGCAAAATGAAATGCAGCATTCACGGCTTCTTCTGCAGATGCAGTGCTCACCATAAGCGAAACAACATCTCCAAAAGCCTGGTGAATTTTTGTATTGTCGGTACCCATGCACACAATTGCTTTTACTTTTTCCCTAACCAGTTCCTTTAAGGTTTCATATTTATTTCCTTTGTCTACACCACCAAGAATAAGTATAGTAGGGCTTGTCATGCCTTCCAAAGCAAACCAGGTACTGTTTACATTGGTTGCTTTACTGTCGTTAATAAATTGTACACCACGAACCGTAGCCACAGCCTCCATACGGTGTTCCAGCGTTTCAAAAGTTTGTAATGACTCTCGGATCTTTTCTTTCCTGATGCCTACTGCAACAGTTGCAAGGCTTGCTGCCATACCATTATATAGATTGTGACGACCCTTTAAGGTAAAGTCATCGATGCTCATTTTCATTTCTTCGCCTTTCCATTTTATATGCAACTCTGCATTGGTGAGGTAAGCTCCTTGTGTTATTTCTTTACTCATAGTAATGGGTGCTTGTTGAGCGTTAATGGAAAAATCTTCTATGTTGTTTATTGTCTCCTGGTCGTCCATGTTGTAAATAAATATATCTTTTGATGTTTGATTTTTTGTGATACTAAATTTGCTTTTTATATAATTTTTAATGTTGTAATCATACCTGTCCAGGTGGTCTTCGGTAATGTTTGTCAGCACTGCTATATCCGGCCTGAATTCTTTGATATCATCCAGCTGAAAAGAACTTACTTCCACCACGTATAATGGTTTTGGATCCAGCGCCACCTGCCGGGCAAATGAATCACCAATATTTCCTACCATTGCCGCATCTTCATTTGCTGTTTTGCATATATGATAGATCAAAGCTGTGCAGGTTGTTTTACCATTACTCCCAGTGATCGCAATTATTTTGCTGTCCTTCTTATACCGGAAAGCAAACTCTATCTCACTGATCACCGATATCCCTTTCCCTCTTACCTGTTTCATGATAGCAGTGTCCTCTGCTATCCCCGGGCTTTTTATAATTTCATCTGCACCCAATATCTTTTGCTCTGTATGTACCCCTTCTTCAAAACTTACATTCTCATCAAGAAGTATTTTTTTAAACTCCTCTTTTATTTTTCCTCCATCGCTTACAAAAACATCATAGCCTTTTCTCTTGCCAAGTATGGCTGCTCCAACACCGCTCTCAGCTGCTCCTAATATGATTAGTTTTTTGTTTGACATGTTATCTCAGCTTTAAAGTAACAATGGCTAGTGCTACAGAAAATATGGTTACAATCCAAAAACGTACGGCTATCTTACTTTCGTGGTATCCACTTTTTTGGTAATGATGATGGAGCGGGCTCATGAGGAAGATTCGCCGGCCCTCGCCATACTTTCGTTTTGTGTATTTAAAGTAAGTGACCTGCATGACCACACTCAGGTTTTCTACCAGGAACACAAAACAAAAAATAGGAATCAGTAATTCTTTTCTTACAATTATGGCCAGCGCTGCTATAATACCACCAAGCGCCAAACTTCCCGTATCACCCATGAAAACCTGCGCCGGGTATGAGTTGTACCACAGAAAACCAATGCATGACCCTACAAAAGCTGCAATGAAAATAGAGAGCTCTCCCAGGTTGGGTATGTACATGATATTCAGGTATTCGGCCAGGCGGATGTTGCCGCTCACGTAGGCGAAAATGCCGAGGCAGATTCCAATGATGGCACTGGTGCCGGTAGCAAGTCCATCCAATCCATCTGTAATGTTAGCACCATTACTTACTGCCGTAACTATGAAAATGACAATGGCTATGTAAAGGATATAAGTGTAATCTTCCAGGCTTTTTGGTAATAACCTGGCATAATTAAACTCATGTGTTTTTACAAAAGGAATAGTCGTGATCATGGATTTTGCATCTACAAACATTCTTGTTTTTCCATCTACCGTTACTGTATCTATCTTACCGTGAAAATCTTTATTTAATGTTGTATTATTAAAATTCCCCTTCATCACTTCACGTTTCACGATTACATTTGGATTAAAATAAAGTGTAGTTCCCACAATGATTCCCAGCATTACCTGTCCGAATATTTTAAATTTTCCTGCCAGGCCATCGCTATCAGTTTTTTTATACTCACCTTCTTTCGCATTGCGCTTGCTTTTTATTTTCAGGTAGTCATCAATGAAGCCAATTGCCCCCAGCCATATTGTACACAAAAGCATGAGCCAGATATACACTTTAGCAATATCTGCCAGCAGCAAAGTCGGAATAAGTATGGCCAATATGATGATGATACCACCCATTGTAGGGGTACCTTTTTTCTGTTGCTCTCCTGCCAGTCCAAGGTCTCTCACTGTTTCTCCCAATTGTTTTCTTTGTAAAAAGCGGATCAGCTTTTTTCCAAAAAATGTACTAATGATCAGGGATAAGATCAGCGCCAACATCACACGGAAAGTGATGAATTGAAAAAGTCCGCTACCGGGAAACCGGTAACCTTCTTTTTGCATCCATGTGAAAAATTGGTATAACATCTTTATAGTTTATAGTTCATGGTTCATCGTTCATGGTTCATGGTTCATGGTTCATGGTTCATAGTTCATAGTTCATGGTTCATAGTTCATGGTTCATAGTTCAGAGTTAATGGTTCATGGTTCTTAAAAATTTTAAAATAATTACTCCAGTTCTCATTATCAATCCCGATAGCTATCGGTACAAATCAACTAATCTTCAAATCAACTAATCAGCTAATCACCTCATCTTCAAATCAAAAAATCACTTCTCCATTAACTCAAACATTTCCTTCAATACTTTTTTATCATCAAAATCTTTTTTTACACCTTCTATCTCCTGGTATTTTTCATGTCCTTTTCCTGCTACCAGGATGATGTCTTCTTTGGTAGAAAAACTCACCGCTGCTTTTATTGCTTCTCTCCTATCTTCTATACTAATATATTTTTTCCTTGAAATGATTTTTACACCTTCCTCCATTTCTTTAATAATCTCTCCTGCATTTTCATAGCGTGGGTTATCTGAAGTAAAGATCACTTTGTCGCTATACTCGCAAGCTACTTCGCCCATAACCGGCCGTTTGGTCTTATCTCTATTGCCGCCACAACCCACCACAGTAATGATCTTTTCGTGCCCCTGGCGCAGGTTTTTTATTGTTGCCAATACATTCAGCAAAGCATCCGGTGTATGGGCATAGTCTACAATGCCGACAACATTTTCTTTTGTACTCACGGTGTAATCAAACCTGCCTTCTGCACCGCTGAGTTTGCTTAGCTGAAGCAAAACTTCTGATTTATCTTCTCCCATAGAAATTGCCACAGCATAGACTGCCAGGAGATTGTAAGCATTAAATTCGCCTATCATGCTGAAATACACTTCCACATCATTTACCATCATATGTAATCCCTGCAGGCTGTTCCCCAGTATCTTTCCTTTGAAGTCAGCCAGAGTTTTCAGGCTGTAACTGTATTTTTTTGCCTTCGTATTTTGCAGCATCACATTACCTCTTTTATCATCTGCATTTGTAATAGCGAATGCGGATTGTGGTAATGTATCGAACCAGGATTTTTTTACCCTGATATACTCATCAAAAGTTTCGTGGTAGTCCAGGTGATCGTGTGTGATATTAGTAAATACCGCACCGGTAAAATATAAACCTGACAAACGCTGCTGTTGTATAGCATGGCTGCTGCATTCAATGAAAGCATGTGTGCAACCTTTTTCTACCATCTGTGCAAGTAATTTTTGGAGTGAAATTGCATCAGGCGTTGTATGCGTAGCAGGAATTACTTTCTCCCCTATTTGGTTTTGAACCGTGCTTAATAATCCACAGGTATAACCCAGGGAACTGAAGAGTTTGTGCAAAACAGTTGCAACGGTAGTTTTGCCATTGGTCCCGGTAACCCCTATCAATTCAAGCTTTGTAGAAGGTTCCTGGAAAAACAAATTTGCTATTTCTCCAAGTCCATGTGCACTGTCATTTACCTGAACGTAAGTAACTGCTTCAGCAAATGTGCCAGGTAATTGTTCACAGATCACTGCAACAGCTCCGTTTTGCACAGCCATGGTGATATAATCATGTCCGTCGGATTGCATTCCTTTCACAGCAATGAAACAACCTTCTGCATTAGGCACACGGGAATCTGACTGTAGTGATGCAATCTCTACATCTGTGCTTCCATGCACAGCTTTGACTCTTACCCCATAAAGCAGTTCTGCAAGTTTCATTTATCTTAATTCAATATCAGTTCTATACTTTGTCCTTTGTTTATATTCGAACCGGCTGTAAGGCTCTGGCTCAATACTTTTCCTCTGCCCATAATATTTACCTGCATCCCTTTGTTCTCCAACAGGTACAATGCATCTTTTAACCCCATACCCACCACATTTGGCAATACTGATTCTTTCGTTGGTATTGAAGCCGTTGCTGTCATTGATGCAGTAGCATGGTACAACTGCATCGTTTCCCAAAAACTGTTTGGTGATGATTGCGTTGGTTGTATCTGCAGGTATTTACTGATGGCAAGAAGATCTGTACTTGTTCCTTTGGCTACATTTACTGCACTATCTCCAAAACCGGCATCCACATATTTTGTGTTATTTATAAAATGACCATAGATGCGGTCGCTTATTTCTTTAAATACCCTTCCGGATACATCAGCACCATAAATCAGTTTAGATTCCCGGCTGTTTTGTATTACTACCGCCATAGAGTACATTGGTTTTTCGGATGGGAAAAAACCCATGAATGAGGCCTGGTAAATCTTATTTCCTTTGTTATATCCTTTATTTCCCAATGCAGATACAGCCGTACCTGTTTTACCTGAAATGGAATAAGTAGGATCAGATAAAATTCTGTGCCCGGTACCATGAAGGCTATCTACAACAGCCCTCAAACATTCTTTTGCCTGGCGAATAGTTTCCGGGCTTGCAATAGCATCCACTAAAACCTGGGGTTCAAAAGTTTCTACCGGGGTACCATATGCCTGTATTGAATTCACTAAATATGGCTTCATCATTTTACCATCATTAGCTACAGCATTATATAGCATCAGCATGTGCAATGGCGTAACCATTTCTTCATACCCATGTGCCATAAATGGAATCGTAGTCTTGCCCCA
>JBBQYS010000037.1:0-26216 GCA_038208485.1 Chitinophagales bacterium | reverse complement strand
CACCATTTTAATAAGATAAGATCCGGCTTGTAGATCACTCAGATTTATAATATTACCTGTAACAGGAATGCTTTTCAAAACCGTTCCACGCAGGTCATATACCTGCACAGTAGTAATGTCTGATATGTCATTTATTCTGATTCTTGCACTTCCCTGAACTGCCGGATTCGGAAAAATGGATACGTCGCTTACAGAACTAGCCGCTTTAATAGCTACAATTTCGCTGAATTTAAAGCTGCCATCTAGATCTACAAGTTTTAGCCTGTATTGAACTGTAGACTTTGTTACATTAAAATCTTCGAACATGTATAGAGCTCCTGTTGCAGAATTTTTAGCATTAGTTCTATTTATTGTCTGAAAACCTGCACCTGTATTCCGTTGGATTTCAAAATAAGAACCATTCACTTCCTGGGCAGTATTCCAGTTTAGTATAATATTATTCGCTTTTCTATTGCCATTAAAGCTTCTCAGGTTTATCGGCAAAACTGTGCCACCCGGTACTGTTTCCTTAATTTTTGGTCCACATGTGTTGCCACTGCAAGATCCATTACTTGATGTAAATGTTTGAATCTCATAACTTAAAGTAGCACCACAAGGATAAGAAAACGTTGAAGAAGAAAATTCCTCACTTTGAGTTTTACCCTCTAAAGTAATACAAGTATCGGTAAGCACCGCTCCCGTACTATCAGGCCCAAGATATACTTTTATACTTAATGATTTTTGTGCACCTACAGAATTTGAGGCGAATACGATTACTTTTGCTGTGCAATCAGGTGCTGTTGCAAAGCGAACCAAAGTACTACTTTCAATACTAGGGCATGGATTGGTTTGTGATCTGCCTGCAAAGCTAAGCAGCATGAGCACGCAGATAAAGTTAAAATGTTTCATTGACTAATGATTTGGAGATAAAAAAACTATTTTTTTAGCTTTTTCGTGGGATATTGTATTTTAGTCAATGGCTTTTCTTTATTCTAAAACTAAAAATAATCTTAGGTTTTTATTTAGGATAAAGAAAGCAGGTGTCAACTCTTAAGTAAGGAAAGGTATTTATCATTAATAACTAACTTCAGTATTTTCGATCTGTAAACATAATCTTTAATGAAATAATTTTAACCAGTTAATGATACACAAGCCTTTCTGTCTTCAATGCTGATAACTGAATAAATAAAAACAAATAGCATACCAAAAGATAAAGTGGTAAATACTTAGTTCATCTTGCATTGTAATTTTTGAAAATTGTGTAGCCCCTTAACAAATAGTCAATAGCCTTCTATAATATTGCAACGCCATTAATTCAATAGTACAAGCGAAGCATATCAGTGCGACCCCAATAAGAGATAATAGCAAATAAATCCTGCTTTCTTTTCCAGGTATATTTAGCAGGTCAGGAGTTTGCAAGGAGAACAATGATTACTGCTCCAGAGTTTAAGGCATCAGTTAAAATTCACGATCTTTTATAATAACCTGGTCGGAGATAGATCCCTAATTAAGCTAATACCTCTTTTAAACAATCGCAACATCATCTTTTTTCCTTCCCAATCATCTTCTCCTCTCCAGTAAGTTTTGCTATTACATACAAATAATGAAACTGCTGGACATACGGACTAATGGTAAGCTCTGACATCAGTACATTAGCTCTTCTGAATCTACTGACTGACAGGTGCTTTTATATTTATTCCAGGGTAAATTCCGGGAAAATTAATTTTAGACGTGATGTCTTTTCTATACACTATATGGTTCAGACCCCGCAAGACCCCATAATGCCCCAACTTACCTTAATTAATGGGGAAATAGGTTCATAAAAAAAGGCTTTCCCACGTTAGCAGGAAAGCCTTTTTTGAATAAAGAAAGAATAATTTATTTCAGGATGATTAGCCTTTTTGTTGCTGACCCACCCGTATTGGAATTCATCATCTTAATGAGGTAAGATCCAGCTTGTAAATCACTCAGATTTATAATATTTCCTGTTACAGGAATGTTTTTCAAAACCGTTCCACGCAGGTCAAATACCTGAACAGTAGTAATATCTGATATGTCATTTATTCTGATCCTTGCACTTCCCTGAACTGCAGGATTTGGATAAATAGAAACGTCACTAACAGAACTAATTGCTTTTATAGAGACTACTTCGCTGTATTTAAAGCTGCCATCAATATCTACAAGTTTAAGCCTGTATTGAACTGCAGTATTTGCAACGTTAATGTCTTCAAACTGGTAAAGAGCTCCTGTTGCAGCGTTCTTTGCATTTACTTTAGTGATTGTCTGGAAGCCAGCACCTGAGTTCCTTTGTATTTCAAAGTACGAACCGTTCACTTCCTCTGCCGTGTTCCAATTTAATAGAACGTTATTTGCTTTTCTGTTGCCATTAAAACTTGTTAGTTTTATTGGTAAAGGTTGTCCAGTTCCTGTTTCAGTAACTATAATACCACACTCACCGCCACCACAAGTTCCATTACTTGCTGTGTATCTTATGATTTCATAAGTTAGCGTAGCACCACATGGATAAGAAAACGTAGGAGAATTGTATGGTGAACTTGGACTATTACGAGGCACGATATGACAAGTATCGGCAAGTACAGTTCCACTTACATTGGCACCAAGGTATACGATGATGCGTAATCCTTTTTGAGAAGATACGTCACCTGTAGCATTCACAAGTACTTGCGCTGTACAATTAGGCGCTGTGGGGAATGTTACTAAAGTATTACTTACAATAGTAGGACATGGATTGGTTTGTGCTATTCCTGCAAAACTGAGGAGTATGAGCACACAGATAAAATTGAAATGTTTCATTTGAAAATGATTAGGATAAAAAAAACGGTTTAAAGTTTTTTTTAGGAAAATGGATTTTTAGTAAATTGAGTAACAGTTATCGCTTAAAGCGAAAACTATTCTGTGGTCTTTGGGTAGGATATGAGAAGTAGGAAACAACCTTTAAATTAGGGGTTATTTTTTTCTGAACGCAAAGATATACAAATATTTAATAAATCAAAATTAATTGCTAAAAAAGTAAAAAAAAATTTCATGCTTAATTCCTCCTGCTATTTTAGACCTAGAAAAATATAGAAGCAAAAAAGTATCATACAATTAGAAGTCTGGTAACATCCACTCTTTAAGTAGTCCATCTAAATCAATTTTTACCCTGGAAAAATCAACATAACTACGAAAATGTGTGAAGATCACAGATATTCCTGACAGTAAATATACACCACTACGAAATCAAAATGCGACCCATTTGTCTATTCATTATACTGGAGTTGATTTTGTAAAGCACAGATATTAACGATGGAACTACAAGAATAGCAACCTGAAAACCCCAGCAACATTCGGCATCAGGGAAGGAGATTACCACGGCACCTGGGACATCAATGAATTCTTTAACCTGGCAAAAGATCCGGAAGAAAAAAATAACTTAATCAGGTCTTCGCAGGAGCAGCAAAGGATCAGGGCTATGAGGGCTAAAATGTGGGAATGTCTGGAGAAGACAGGAGGAATGCGTATTCCATTAAAAACCCTGGAAGGAAAGAGATTCGATAACGAATACGGTAATACTTTTTAATATGGAATTATTTCCCTGTAATAATCTTTTCTTTGCAACGAACAAAAAATTACAGTATAGCTAATGTGGAAGAACCTTGCAAAGTTTGTATTAAGATTTAAGTGGTTGTTGCTTGCTTTGCTTTTGGTGACCACAGTTTTCATGGGATACCAGGCTTCTAAGGTTAAACTCAGTTATGAGTTCAGCAAAGCCATCCCTTCAGATAATGTTCATTATACTGACTACCTTTCTTTCAAAGAGAAGTTTGGAGATGATGGAAATCTACTGGTAGTAGGCATTCAGACGGATAGTCTTTTTCAAATAAATAATTTTCTCGCCTACAAAAAAATGATGGACAGTCTTCGGGCTTTGCCAAATGTAGAAGACATTCTAAGCATTCCCGGAGCCATTACTTTGTATAAGAATGATTTCGAAGGTAAGATGGAAGCTGTAAGAATTTTTTCTGACAGCATTGCTACACAGGAAGAACTTAATACAAGTAAGGAGGTGTTTTTCAATCTTCCATTTTACAAAAACCTCTTATACAATCGTGCTACCAATGCCTACCTGATGGGCGTAAGGCTAAATAAAGAAATACTCAACTCTCCACTTCGTACTGAAGTAGTAGGCAAGATTGTAAAGGTTGTTGATAAATTTTCTAAAGCTACAGGGTTACAAACGCATTTAAGCGGACTCCCATTAATAAGAACACTGGTAGCAGAAAAAGTAAAAAAAGAAATGAAGCTGTTTCTCTTTGGCTCTTTATTATTTAGCGTTCTAATACTTTTATTATTCTTCCGATCTCTAAGTAATATGCTCCTTTCATTAGCTGTAGTTGCCATTGGTGTTATATGGAGCGTAGGTGCCATTCAGCTTTTTGGTTACCAAATCACTTTGCTCACAGCGCTTATTCCTTCTCTTGTTGTAGTAATAGGTATACCAAATTGTATTTATTTTTTAAATAAATACCACACTTCGTATTTGTCCAATGGAGATAAGCAACAGTCATTAATAGAAATGGTGAGCAAGATGGGTGTAGTAACTCTGTTCTGTAATATTACTGCAGCAATTGGCTTTGCAGTTTTTGCTTTTACAAAAAGTGATATCCTTCGGGAATTTGGCCTGGTGGCGGGTTTGGGCATCATGTTCATTTTTGTTATTTCATTCATTTTGCTGCCGGCTATCATGAGTCTTCTGCCTGTGCCCAAGCCAAGAGAATTGAAATATTTACAGAGCAACTGGATCAATAATCTGCTGCAAAAAATTGAATACCTGGTTTTTGAAAAACCAAAAATGATATTGGCGATAACCGGCATTACTTTATTAATAGCTATTGTAGGAATTTTCAGGCTGCAATCTGTCGCCCACATTCTTGATGATCTGCCAAAAACTGATGTAATCTATAAGGACCTGAAATTCTTTGAACAAAATTTTAAAGGAGTAATGCCGCTGGAAGTGATCATTGACACAAAAAAGCCAAAAGGCATTTTGCAAACTTCCATTGATATCAAAGCCATAGCAAGGTTTGAAGATTCAGTTCTGGCAATGTTGCCTGATATAGGAAAACCATTAAGCGTAATAGATGGTATAAAATTCACTTACCAGGCCATCAGCCAGGGAACAGGTGACAGCACTTATACTTTACCCGCTTTTGGTAATCCAATGGCTGATCTGCATAAGTCATTGAGGAAATTGCAACTGAAAAAGGAAGCTGGTACCATGGATAAAAATGACACTGCAATGCTAAAACTTGTGGGAAGTTTTATAGACAGTAGTGAGCAGTATCTCCGCATTAGTATGAGTATGGGAGACGTAGGAACCAAAAGACTTCCGATCATTTTGGATAGCATACAAAAACAGGCCGACAGGATATTTGACAGCAGCTACAAAGTAACCTTAACCGGCAGCAGCATTACTTTCCTGGAAGGCAGCAAGTATATCGTAAATGGATTGAAGGAAAGTATATTCTGGGCATTCCTTCTGATCTCAATTTGCATGATCTACTTGTTCCGTGATTTGCGAATTGTGCTTTGTTCTTTGTTGCCGAACATTGTTCCGCTGGTGATCACAGCCGGCATCATGGGTTGGGTAGGCATTCCCATCAAACCCAGTACGGTACTGGTCTTCAGCGTTGCTTTAGGCATAGCCGTGGATATAACGATACGGTTTTTAGTAAATTATAAACAGGTATTAGCAGCTGATGCAACTAATAAAGAAGCAGCCATTCGAACAACCATAAAACAAACCGGCTTAAGTATTATTTATACTTCTCTTGTACTGATGGCAGGTTTCATCATTTTCTGCGCCAGCAGTTTTGGTGGTACGTTTGCTTTGGGCTGGCTCACTTCTTTAACCTTGCTTACAGGGACTGCGACTAACCTGGTTTTATTGCCGGTGTTATTGAATTATTTAGGAAATAGGAAAGATAAAGGAAAAATTAAAATCGAAGATCCCGCAGGGCGGGAGTGAAAATTAAAAAGCTAGCCGTTAGTTCTAAATGGTATCACTAATTATTTGGGGATGCTGAGGTAGAAGCCTTTTAATAGAGATTCATTCAGTTAATTAGTAGCAGCAGCTGGCTTACCCTGATGATCATTACAGGCGACAAGGATAAATTGAAACCTTAGTCTTCGCTGAAGTACACATGTATTGAGGATTTATTTTTTTCATTTTAAATTCCTTACAATATCTTTTGTCCTATGCTACACTTTTTGCTTTTGACTTTAGTCTATAAATCTTCAGTCTATAATCTGATAGTCTGTCTTACTTCAACACCTCTGCCAGCTTAGCTTCCAGCGCCGGACCACGCAATTCTTTTGCAATGATCTTTCCTGATGGATCTATCAATACATTGTATGGGATTCCACTATAACCATATAAATTTACAGTAGCATTTTCCCAACCTTTCAGGTCACTAACATGTTTCCAGGTAAGGTTATCCTGCATGATGGCTTGCTGCCAGGCAGCTTTATCATCATCAAGCGAAACGCCGAGAATAGTAAAATTTTTGTTTTTGAATTTATTAAAGGCTTTTACCACATTCGGATTTTCTCCACGACAGGGGCCGCACCAGCTGGCCCAGAAATCTACCAAAACATACTGTCCACGCAGAGAGGAAAGGGCAAGTGGTTTCCCTGTTGCATCATTCATCGTAAAATCAGGAGCCATACTTCCAACGTCAGGCTTGCCGCCTTTGGGTGCAGTGGTAGCTGCTACGGTAGTAGCAGATTTGTATTTACTTAATAGCGCTTTTAGCTCGTTGTGCTCCGGGAACTTTTGTTCCAAATTAGCAATGGTTTTATTTATCCTGGCACTGTCAATGTCTTGTGTATAGCCAAACACAAACATGGCCATCACAGGATCTTTTGAATTATTTAATGACTCAATCACCATGTTTTTAAAACTGCTGTCTATTGTTTTTAGCGAAGCGTTTGTTACAGCAACAATACTGTCATTGGCATTTCCTCCAACTGTTATTTCTTCCAGTTTTTTTTGTTGCTCCAGGTACTCTTTCCTCTTTGTATCAAAATCTACCAGGAAGTTTTTAAGGGAAATATTTGCCGGTGAATTAAATTTTGGACCCTGCAAACTACTGTCTTTGGCATCTGCAGTAAACTTTATATCATTGGCATCATTAATAAAAATATAACCCATCTGGCTGTTCTGCAAGCGAAGCCTGAACATTCCTTCCTCTGCACTCATCCCTTGCACCAAAAACTTTCCGTTTTTCATCATGGCAGTATCCAGCACTTCCGGTTGTTTATCACTAAAGAAAACCTGCTCCAGGTATACTTCCTGGTCAGGAAGGTTTTTAATATTTCCGTCAAGGGTAAATTGTCCATCTTTGCTTTTATTCTTACAGCCAAAAAGCATTACCACGGCCATACATAAAATAATCAGTTGCTTCATATCGTTTTAATTGTCTAATTTTTCTTTTAATAATTGTGTTACTAGTTGCATATCTGCTTTTCCATTGCTGCGTTTTTTTACTTCCCCGGCAAACAAACCTATTAACCCTTTTTTTCCTGAACGATATTCTTTTACTTTTTCCGGCAAGGCTGCTATTGCTTCTTCTATCCATTTACCCAAAGCATCGGTATCATTTTCCTGGAGAAGGTTTAATTGTTTTGCTGCCTGCTGCGGAGAGACAGAAGTATCTTGTATTAAAGCCTGCAAGAGTCGGGTAGAAGCCACATTAAAATTTACTTCCCCAGTATTTGTATAATCTATCAGTGCTGCAAGTTGGTCTATAGAAAGCGGAAAATCATTGATGCTGATATTTTGTTCATTGCAGTAATTCTTTACCGGACCCGTCATCCAGTTTGCTGCCGGTTTGTATGCGGTGGTATGAGACAGCAGCGCATTAAAATAATCAGCTTCCACTTTGTCTGAAGTCAGTTGGTTAGCATCATATTCCGTCAATCCAAAACGGCTGATAAAGTCTTCTTTTAAAACCCCCGGTAACACCGGCATTTCCTTTCTTATCCCTTCAAGGTATTCATCAGTAATATTGAATGGTGGAAGATCAGGCTCAGGAAAATAGCGGTAATCGTCGGCTTCCTCTTTGCTGCGCAAGGCAAATGTTGTATTTGCATCTGCATCATAGCTTCTTGTTTCCTGCTTTATTATTTCCCCGGATTCTGTAAGTTTTATTAGTCGTTCTATCTCCAGGTCTATCGCTCTTTTTACATTGCGGATGCTGTTCAGGTTCTTCACTTCTACTCTTGTATATAACGATGTATCTCCTGCCGGGCGCACAGAAATATTTGCATCGCACCGCATGCTTCCCTCTTCCATATTTCCATCACACACACCAAGCCACCGCAAGGTTTTTCTCAGCGAGGTTACATAAGCAAAAGCTTCCTCAGCACTATATATACATGGTTCTGTTACAATTTCCAACAACGGCATCCCGGCACGGTTCAGATCTATGCAGGTGTAATCATCTGCGAGATCATGTATACTTTTTCCGGCATCTTCTTCCATGTGTATACGATTCAATAAAACTTCAGATGCTATTCCATCAGCAGTAATAACCGGAACTTTTCCGCCAATGCAAATTGGCGCTGTATGCTGGCTCACCTGGTAACCTTTTGGCAGGTCAGGATAAAAATAATTTTTACGGGCAAAATAATTATCCCGGACAATCTCGCAATTTAATGCCAGCCCGAGTTTTACGGCAAGGGCAATGACCTCTTCATTCATTACTGGCAGAGTCCCGGGTTGTGCCAGTGAAACAGCAGAAACCTGCGTGTTTGGTTCGGCACCAAATACGGTACTGTCCCCACAAAACAATTTTGATTTTGTGCTGAGCTGGGCATGTACTTCCAGGCCTATCACTGCCTGGTATTTTTGGGAAGATTGCATTGCGGCAAAGGTATGGGAAGGAGTTTTATAAGAAGGTAAGCAACGGGAAAGTTTAAAGATTTTTTTGATATATAAGGGAGAAATTATTACCTACATAACCAAGCTGATAATTTTCCCATCAGCACTTATGTTTTCTCATTGAAAAAACGGTACGGTCCAAAGGGGTTTGGTTTGTAGTGCCATACACCTGGTTGATCAGTTTAAAACCTGCCTCTAACCTTTCTCCCGGAGTTTTTGTTTTCCAATAGCTGGTATGGTCGTCTGCCTGCTCATAGCTCTGTGCTGCAAATGCTGTTTTGTCTAACAGGTTTTTGTTTTCTGACATGGTATAAAATTAATTATTCTTTTGTACTGCTGTAGCTTTTACCTGAAATAAAAAAAGACCGCCCGAAGACGATCTTTATTGCTTAAACCAAAAGCGGAGAAAATATTTTAGAGGTCGATTGTCTTTAATTTTTTAGGAAAATCTACATTAATGGTCATTGGTTTTCCGTCTCTCATGATCTTTACATCATAGTTTGGATTACTTCTGTTTGATCTTAAGGCGTTTCTCGCATCATCGGTATTGTCAATGCTTTTACCATTCATATCTACAATAATGTCATCTACTTTTAACCCGGAATTTTTTCCAACACTTTCGTCTTCAACGTCAGAGATCTTTACGCCTTTTCCTTTTGCAAGATCTGTAATAGTAATACCGAGTTTCTGTTGGCGGTTATCCATTCTATCCCCAAACAATTGCATGTCCGGCATATCAGGAACATTTGGCATGGAGTATATCCTTGGTTGGCCGGGTACAGCTGGGGCGGATGGTGCATTAAATCTAAAGCGACTCATTGATTTATTGGCTCCGAGTATTGCATTTGTCGATTTCTTTTTTCCATCCCGCAGGTATTCTATTTTCACTTTGTCTCCTACTTTGTGTGCAGCTATAGTTTCTGATAGTTCCTGCTCTGTAATGATTTTTTTATTATCTATCTCAGTTATGATATCGTCTTTTTTCAGACCGGCGCTGTCTGCAGAACTCTTAGGTGTAACAGCTGTAATTTTTACTCCTTTATCTGCTTTCTCATAACTCACACCAAGGAAAGGCCTTTGCATAGTTGCTTTATTGCCATCAAAGTCAAAATTAAAATTTAAGTCATCCATGAAGTTATCCATATCGAATCCCCTGAAATTTTTACCGATAACGATTTTCCTTTTATTAATGGTGATCCCGTCGTCATCTTTGAATTCTATTAAAGGTTTTCCGTTCACGGTAATTTCATCACCGCTAAATTTTAAAGTAAGTGTGGTGTTTTTATCACCTTTCTTTTTTATAATGATCTCCTGAACCTCTTCTTTGGTATCAGGTTTCTGAGCTACTGCTTCTTTTCCCAGGAATACCAATAACCAGGGAAAAATGGCAAACATAAGTTTCTTCATGTTGAATAGTTTTTTATATACGAAAGATTTAGTACTTCAAAAGTAAGGGGAAATATTTTAATTACGAAACTTTTCGCAGATATTTTTATTTTCTTAACTCAGGGAGAGATTTTAGGCCTCCAGTTTTGCTTTTATCGCTGTAATGACTGCATCAAAATGCATTACATCCTGTCCTCCGGCTATAGCAAGGGTAGCATTTCCTCCTCCTCCACCTTTTATTAATGGGGCTATTATTTCTTTGATCAGTTGCAATGCGTCCAGGTTTTTTGCTTTAGCTACAGTCTCACTCATGCATACACTAACTGAAGCTTTGCCACCAATATTTGCACACAGCACCACCAGATAATCATGTAAATGATTCTTCAGGTCTATCGAAATCTTTTTTAATCCTTCACCATTTGGTACTTCAACGATTTGCCCAATGAAGGTGACGTTTTCAATGATCTCATCTGTTTGGAGAATCAGGTTGCGAACTACAACCAGTTGTCTTGCTTCCAGGTTTTCTATGTGTTTATTTAAGCGGCTATTATCCGACTGGAGATTTTCAATAGCCTTTATAGGGTCTTTCGTATTTTTCAGTTGAGCAGCTACTGCGCTGAAACTACTAAAGACTTTTGCAATATATTGTTCTGCTGCCAGGCCGCAAACAGCTTCCACACGGCGCACACCTGCTGCTACAGCGGTTTCATTGGTTAATTTAAAAATGCCCAGTTCACCGGTGCTTCCGGCATGAGTTCCTCCGCAAAGTTCTATAGAGAATTTTTCATCAATGATTACTACCCTTACTTTATCTGAATATTTTTCTCCGAATAAAGCCATTGCACCAAGCGCAACAGCTTCATCTTTCTCCATGATCTTTGTATACACAGGAACATTTTCCCTGATCTTCTCATTCACAATTTTTTCTACCGCAGCAATTTCTTCCTCCGTCATTTTTGCAAAATGCGAGAAATCGAACCTTAGGTATTCGTTGCTGACCAAACTTCCTTTTTGTGCTACATGAGTACCCAATACCTGCCGCAGAGCTGCATGCATCAGGTGTGTTACGCTATGGTGAACGGCAATGTGTTTTCTCCTGGTTTCATCCACTTTTGCATAAACAGTTCCACTCATTTCTTCCGGTAACTTATCTGCAAAATGTATGATGAGGCCGTTTTCTTTTTTTGTATTGGTAATATGAATTGGCAGTTCATTCAGCATCAGCACACCTGTATCGCCAATCTGTCCGCCACTTTCTGCATAGAAAGGTGTTTCCTCTAACACCACCTGGTATTGGTCTTTGGTCTTACTACTGACCTTCCTGTATTTTAAAACTTTGGTTTCACCACTGAGGGTTTCGTAGCCGGTAAATGTATTTTCATTTCCCTCTTCCACTACAGTCCAGTCGCCGGTATCTAATGCAGTAGCTGCACGGCTCCGGTCTTTTTGCTGTTTCATTTCTGCTTCAAATCCTGCTTCATCAACAGATAAGTTATTCTCTGATGCAATTAATCTTGTAAGGTCTATGGGAAAACCGTAAGTGTCCAGTAATTCGAAAGAGTCTTTCCCACTTATCTCCTGGCCGTTTGCGGCGGCAACTATGCTATCAATTCTTTTCAGCCCTTTTTCCAGTGTTCTCAAAAACGCTTCCTCTTCTTCCCTGATCACTCTGGCTACAAATGCTTCCTGTTTTTGTAGTTCAGGAAAAACGCTTTCAAATTCCGCAGCAATCACAGGCAAAAGTTCATGCAATAATGGTTGTTTATAATCGAGGTAAGAGTAATAATACCGAACGGCCCTCCTCAAAATCCGGCGTATAACATAGCCTGCGCCTGTATTTGATGGAAGTTGTCCATCTGCAATGGTAAATGAGATTGCACGAATATGGTCTGCAAGCACACGAAATGCTATACTTTGTTTATCGTCTGCGGCAGCATATTTTTTACCTGTTATTTTTTCTACCCTTTTTATAGTTCCGCTAAAAATATCGGTATCGTAATTTGATTTTTTATTTTGAATAACCCTTACCAGTCTTTCAAAACCCATACCTGTATCTACATGCTGCAAGGGTAATGGTTGGAGGCTGCCGTCTTTCAACCTGTTATACTGGATAAAAACATTGTTCCATATTTCTATAACCTGCGGATCATCTTTATTTACAAGTTCTCTACCCGGCACCAGCGCACGCTCTTCATCTGGCCGCATATCCACATGTATTTCGCTGCATGGGCCACAAGGACCTGTATCGCCCATTTCCCAAAAATTATCTTTTTTATTTCCATAAACAATATGATCTTGTTCCACTAGTTTTTGCCATTCCCGTAGTGCAACAGTTGAGGCTGGAAGGCCTTCTTTTTCATCTCCTTCAAATACGCTTACGTATAATTTATCTTTTGGTATTTTATAAACTTCTGTCAGTAACTCCCAGCTCCATGCAATAGCTTCTGCCTTAAAATAATCGCCAAAGCTCCAGTTGCCCAGCATCTCAAACATGGTGTGGTGATAAGTATCTACACCTACTTCTTCCAGGTCATTGTGTTTGCCACTTACCCGCAGGCATTTCTGCGTATCCGCTACCCTGGCATACGGCGAAATTTTGTTTCCCAGGAAATAATCTTTGAACTGGTTCATGCCGGCGTTAGTAAATAATAACGTAGGATCATTCTTCACCACGATAGGCGCTGAGGACACTATGGCATGGCCTTTCTCTTTAAAAAAATGTAAAAATTGTTCCCGTATTTCCGCTGCAGACTTCATGTGATGCTCTGTTTTAAATAATGCTTTGCATTTATTGTAATGCAATAAGCTTAGTGATAGTGATGATTTTTTTAACTTAAATATTCAGTAATAACCAGGGGCAGCAAATTTGGATGACTGTATTGGATAGCCGTTTATGGCTATATTTGTTTAAGGTCATCCTGAATTTATTTACCACTCGCCTGCAAAAAAACTAATTGCTTTTCACGGCGTTGCAAATGTAGTATATAGGTAGCATTGTAAAAAGAAGCTGTACACCTACTGATCCGGCATGAAGAAAATAAAATATTTTTATAATACCCATACATTGAGGTACGAGAAGCTAACGACGCCGCTAAGGGTAAGGTTGCTTCGCATTTTTGGTTTTCTAAGTGCTTTAATTATGAGCAGCCTCATCATTATTTATTTATACAATCGTTTTTTTCCAAAACCTGTTGATGAAGAAAGCCGCCGCCGCTATGAACTGATGCGGTATAATTATAAACAGCTCACCTCAAAAGTAAAAAACCTGCAGGATGAAATGGCATCGTTGGAGAAGCGGGACAATGAAGTGTACCGCAGTATATTTGAAGCAAATCCGCTGCCCGATAGTGCCAGGGCTAAACTTATAGAAAAGAAAAAAGAACTCACTAAGGTGAGTGTGATGGATGAAGATGAAATGGGAAAAGACCTGGCAGCACAACTAAATAACCTTGATGCAAGAATTAAATACCAGTACAGCAGTTACAAAGGAATAGAAAAGCTAATAGATAACCAGGATGCAAAGCTGGCCAGCATACCAGCTATCCAACCGGTAAGTAATAAACAGCTGAACAGGATAGCCAGTGGTTATGGTATGCGTATAGATCCTGTATATGGAACGCCAAAAATGCACAAGGGATTAGATTTTACGGCACCTCAGGGTACGCCGATCTATGCTACCGGGGATGGCACTATATCTACTGCAGGATATGGTGAAGGTGGATACGGGAACCACGTGATCATCAACCATGGTTACGGCTATCAATCGCTATATGGGCACATGGTAAGGATAAAAGTAAGGCATGGACAAAAAGTAAACCGTGGAGAAGTAATAGGCTGGGTAGGCAGTACAGGAAAAAGTACCGGGCCGCACTGTCATTACGAAGTACATGTAAACGGAGATGCCGTAGATCCTGTTTACTTTTTCTACAATGACCTGAATGCAGAGCAGTATGATCAGCTGCTGAAACTTGCTGCAATGGGAAGTGCCAAGAGTTTTGACTAAATTGTATCCAGGTTACTTAAGTTTTTATATCCTGTCAGAGAAATTTCGCAGGATAACCATTGAAAACCAAAAAGAAAATACATGAAACAGATATCACTTTTTGATTTTGATGAACCTGCTGAAGTAAAAGCAGCAACCAACCCGGCTTCTTCCACAGGGAAAGAACAAAAAAAATCACCACCCGAAAATAAACTTACTGACCAGGTTGAACTAAAACCAGAGCCAGCCCCCAAACAGGAAATACTACCTGAACCCATAGTAGAAGAAGTAAGGGAAATCCCTGCTGAAATATATGTATCTACAAATGAGGTTTTGCCTGTTGCAAAATCCAAAACGTCAACGAGGGGAAGAAAAAGTGTAAAGGACATGGAGCCGCTACATATTGTAGCTACAGTGCCTCCAGATGAAGAATTATTTTCCAGGAGATATTATAGCATTGGTACAGTAGCAGAAATGTTCAGTGAGAATATTTCCCTGATCAGGTTTTGGGAAAACGAATTTGATATTTTAAAGCCTAAAAAAAATGGCAAAGGAGACAGACTTTTTCGTCCTGAAGACATTAAAAACCTACAGGTAATCTATAGCCTGCTCAGGGAACAGAAATACACCATTGAAGGAGCGAAAGAATACTTGAAAAGAAATAAAAGACAGGATGAAGTATTCAGGATAATGGATGAGCTGAAAAAAATAAAATCTTTTTTGCTGGAAATGAAAGCGGGCCTCTGACCTATCTTGCTTTGGCCTGCAGGGTGAAACCAAACGTACTACCTACGCCTTTCTTACTCCTTACATGAATGTTTTGGCCATGGGCTTCTACTATATGTTTGCATATGCTAAGACCCAGTCCGCTTCCACCTATTTTTCTGCTCCGGGCAAGGTCAGTTCTGTAAAATCTTTCAAAAATTCTTGGTAAATGCTCTTCTGAAATTCCAAATCCATTGTCACTGATCTCTATTAATATGCTATTTCCATCCATATTATAAAAACTTGCCTCTACCAAACCATTTTGTCCTGAATATTTAATTGCGTTTTCTATAAAATTTGACATTACCTGACGGATCTTTTCTTTATCAGCATATACTTGCAGCGGTAGTTCACAACCTTTTTTTACGGTAAGGGCAATATTCATTTCCCGGGCCTGAAGCAGGTAAGCATCATATACTTCTTTTACCAGCTCCTGGATCACAAATTGCTGAACATGGAGGGGTTGTGACCCACTTTCGAGTTTGCTGATTTCATCCAGATCCTGTACCAGGCTGGCAAGGCGTGAGATATTACGGGCTGTGCTTTGCAAAAATTTGGTATTTACATTTTCATTGTACAATGCACCATCGAGTAAAGTATCTACATAACCTTGAATAGCAAATATTGGTGTCTTCAGTTCGTGGCTGAGGTTTTGTAAAAATTCTTTTCGATATTGTTCATTCTGTTCCAGGTCTTCAATTTGTTTCTTTCGTTGCAATGCCCATCTTTCTACGTCTTCTCTTACCTCATCTATTCCTTTTTGAGGCAAAATATTCTTGTGGTAAAACTCTTCTCTTTTTGTAGCCTTGGTCTGGTGGATGAGTTTATAGATCAGTTTTATTTTTCGGTAAATAAAGGTTTGTAATGCAAGCAGGATCAGCCCATAACTTCCGGCAAAAATCACGAAAAATGACACCAGGGACCAGAGCCCGGAATGGTCAAAAATAAACAGGCCAAACGCTATAGGGCAGGCAAGAATAAATGCTGTAAATGCAGATAACTGCTTTGGAGAAAGATTTTTAGATGAAAACAAGATGTTATTTTTTTCTGCCTAAAACTACGACAAAGCATAGAATTGAGGATTCGTCAGGTTATTCAGCATCAAATTTATACCCTACACCTTTTACGGTAGTGATGCAATCCATGGCAAGCTTTTGCCTGATCTTACGGATGTGTACATCTATTGTTCTGTCGCCTACGATCACTTCTGTACCCCAAATCTGGTTAAGAATTTCGTTTCTCAAAAATACTTTGCCGGGACGGGAAGCAAGCAGCGACAATAATTCGAATTCTTTCCTGGCCAATACAGTTTCATTTCCCTGGTAGGTGACCATAAATTTCTCCCGGTCTATCTCAATGTCTCCAACTTTGATCACTACGGATTCCTCTTTAGAGAGGCGGCGGAAGAGTGCGTTTACTTTACTGGTAAGCACTTTAGGGCTAATTGGCTTGGTAATGTAATCATCAGCACCAGTCTCCAATCCCAGGATCTCAGATTGCTCATCGCTCATAGCAGTAAGGAAAATGATGAGGGTTTCCCGGAATGCAGGCATTTTCCTCAGTTCCTTACAGACTTCAATACCCGTCATGCCGGGCATCATTACATCAAGTATGATCAGATCAGGATTTGTGGCAATTGCTTTTTCTATAGCTTCCAGACCTGATTTGGCGGTGATGACTTCGTAATCCTGTGCTGTAAGATTAAATCCTACAATCTCAAGAATATCCGGTTCATCGTCAGCTATTAAGATTTTATGTTTTGTACTCATATTATTTTGCAATGCAAAACTAACCATACCCTTTGTTTCTACAACCGTTAAGACAACGTTATAACATTATCAAATTGTTAAGCACAAAGCAGCTATTACTGAGATATGCATGTCTTATTAAAACTGTGCATTATGGATTAACTTTGCACAGTATTTGCGTTAGAGCATCCTTTATGAAGACATTCTTACTATTTATTTTTGTTTTATTTTCTGCAACGTCATTTGCACAATATGATACCGTTCGTATTCCTATCGATCGGCAGTATTTTCATGATAAGATCGTAGCTCAGCAGGAGGCTATTGATAAAATGGATGGTCAGAAAGATGGACTGCTAACAGTGAGCAAAGATCAAAGTGTAAATCTGCAGCTTAGCGATGTACTATTTCGCAGGGTTAAAGAAATGCGTTATGCAGTAGAAACAAATAAACTTCTCCCGGAAAGAAATGACAAAGTAAGGTACCTGAGGTACATAGAAAGTATGCTGAAGCAGTTTACATCAGCCTACCAGTCCGGGGCTGTTGATCCCCTCCTTCTACCGGCACTTATTGACAATTTTGAAGAGATAAAACTGGCTTCTTTCAATGGGAAAAGCGTTTTGCCTATTGTGAAAAAAACTACTTATCCAATCGCACTTATCAACATTGCGGTTTTTGATGATCTTCCGGAAAGCAGGGAGGCAAAAAATATTGTTTACCTGAAATACATTGCCCTTCATCCTGATAAGATCTTACTCACCATTCGCCCTTATAGCACGGAACCCTTTGCAGATAGTCTTATTGTAGCTGCAGCCAATTACAATCCGGTTCAATTATATTCATTTGCACAAAGTAAATCTTCCCCGGAAGGGAAGCTGATACATAGGAATACTGACCCAACTGTGATCATGGTGAGCAAGCTGAGCCAGATGCCCACAGCATTAAATTACTTTCCTTTCCTGGACAACCTGCTTCACCAAAAACAATCCATAGAGGAGATCAAAAAATACCTAGGAGATGGAGAGAATAATTACGACAGTGTTGGTTATTACAAACTACTTGTAAAAACAGAAATCGATTATGCTAAAAGATTGATGAAAAAGGATACACCAATTGCTATGTTTGGTGTAAATGGTCTGCGTGATGTTTTAAAGAACCGTGCAATAAGGCATTTTATTACTCCGATCAATGTACTGCACAACTTGTCAGTAAATATAAGGATGAAGGCCATACAGCCACTGAGTGCAGAAGAGCTTTATTACATGATCGTGATGGGAGAAAATGATATTTACACATCGAGCTACAAGCATAGTTTTGCCCGTATGCTGCAGCAAATGTCCCCTCAATTTCATGGTGACTCATTGTTACTTAAAGTAAACTTTGATTATTTTAAGAAGTTTGTGAAGATGGCGGCCAATTATAACAAACTTGATCAGTTCCTGGGTACAATGTCTTCCGCAAACAGTGCTGCCCTGATGCGGGCATTTGTAAATAACCTGGATAAAGGAAATAACCTGGAGGACGCTGTGGACGTGGCTGATGCATATAGCAGTATTGTAAACCCGGAACTACGCAAAACCATGATGGGTTATGTAGAGGATAATGAAAACCAGGCTATAAAAAATGGCAACACAAGAGGTAAGATCATTTATAATTTATTGCATATTATTTTTGAAAGTGCTAATGAGCCAGGTGAAAAAGACCTGACTTCTACTATTGGAATACCTTCCATTTATGAAGTAAAAAATAAGTCTTTGCAGGATGATAAAGGTAGAATAGTACAACAGGTTTTCTTTTACGGTGACGAAGATGGAAAAACATTTTTCCCGCCCTTTGTGAATTCATTTCCTACCAAAGACTGGATCGTGAATCCTAAAGCAGAATGGGTGGAAATAAAAAGCAGGCAAGGTGAGGTGTATATTTATGCCAATAAGCCATTGGATTCAGATAAGAACCTGGACGATTCAGCACAGGTACACCTGGCAGCTTACATGAAAAGCCAGGGAATGAACCCGAGTATTGTTGTGCATCGGGGTCATAGTTATTGGCTGCAGGGCACCATTGATAGAATGCCTTCGGATGCCAAGATCGTAGTACTTGGTTCTTGCGGTGGGTATAAAAATCTTAGTGACATCCTCTACAACTCTCCGGATGCACATATTATTTCTACAAAAGAAACAGGGGCAGGGGACATAAATCGCCCAATTCTTAATTATATGAACCAAACCCTGATCACTGGCAAGACATTAGAATGGCGGCCAATGTGGGCTACACTGAGTCGTCTTTTTGCTGATGATCCAAATAAAGATATCAGGGAAACCTGGGAAGATTACATTCCCCCTTACAAAAACCTTGGAGCTATATTTATAAAAGCGTACAATAAAAAGATGGAACAGGAAGAAAACCTGTAATGAAGTTTCTTATCCCGATACTTCATCCATAGTTTAGTTATTACATTTGCAATCATGGCCACACCCGCTGCTGCAAAAAAATTAAGTGTCAGTCTACTTAAAAGGGTTTTCTCCTTTGCAGCTCCCTACAAAAACAAGTTTTACATTTCTATTTTTCTGTCTATTCTGCTTGCTGTAATGGCGCCATTGCGACCTTTATTGATACAGATCACAATAAATGATGGATTGAACCAGCGCAGCGCAGCGCATTTTATTGATGGGCCGGGTGGGTTTATTATAGAAGTTACTATTATCCAGATCATATTGTTGCTGATAGAAACTGTAGCTAGGTTCTATTTTACTTTTATGACCGCCTCTTTAGGTCAAAGCGTAGTGAAAGATTTGCGGGTAAGCACTTACCGTAAAATTGTACACCTTAACCTGCGTCAGTTTGATAAAACTCCGATTGGAACATTAACCACAAGAACTATAAATGATATTGAGAGTGTCAATGATATTTTCAGTGATGGACTGATACCAATCATTGCAGACTTGCTCAGTATTATTTCAGTCCTAAGCTATATGCTGTGGGCCGATTGGAAACTTACTTTGGTTTGTCTTGCCCCATTTCCGGTATTGATCGTAGCAACTTATTTCTTTAAAGAAACTGTAAATAAATCTTTCATCAAAGTAAGGAATGCAGTGGCTTCGCTAAATGCTTTCGTGCAGGAACATATTACGGGAATGAACCTGGTGCAGGCTTTCGCATCAGAAAAAAGGGAACAAAAAAAATTCAATAGAATAAATAAGCAGCATAGAAATGCTAATATCAAAGCCATTTTTGCTTATTCGGTTTTCTTTCCTGTGGTTGAGATTATTTCTGCCATAAGCATTGGTTTGTTGGTATGGTGGGCAGCAAAAGATGCGATGAGTGTTTCTGCAGAAACTGCCGATAAGATCGCAGGTATTATTACAGCATTTATACTTTGTCTTAATCTGTTGTTTCGCCCATTGCGTGTTTTGGCAGATAAATTCAATGTATTGCAGATGGGAATGATAGCCTCACAAAGGGTTTTTGCAGTCCTGGATAATGAAGATGTTTCTGTAGATGAAGGGTCGTTTACAGAAGAGCATATTGCCGGTAAGTTAGAATTCCGTGAGGTGAATTTTGAATACATACCCGGTCAGCCCGTATTGAAAAATATTTCATTTACTATAAACCCCGGAGATACGATGGCCATTGTAGGCCAGACCGGAAGTGGGAAAACCAGTATCATCAGTTTGCTCAACAGGTTGTATACCATACAGGAAGGAATGATCCTGTTAGATGATAAGAATATCAATGATTATACACTTGAGTTTTTGCGTAGCAATATTGGTGTGGTATTACAGGATGTCTTTCTCTTCAGCGGGTCTATCCTGGATAATGTGACTCTCCGCAATCCCGCCATCAGCAGGGAACAGGTGATACAAGCAGCTAAGCTCATTGGTATGCATCAATTCATCATGCAGTTGCCGGGAGATTATGATTATAAAGTAAAAGAAAGGGGTGCTACCTTATCTCTTGGGCAACGACAGTTGTTGTCATTTGTACGTGTTCTACTATATAACCCAGCCATTCTCATCCTGGATGAGGCTACTTCTTCTGTAGATAGTGAAAGTGAAGCGTTGGTGCAGCATGCCATTGATACACTGATCACGGGAAGAACTTCAATTGTAATTGCTCACAGGTTGAGTACCATTCGCAAAGCAGACACTATCCTCGTGCTTCATAAGGGAGAAATACAGGAAACTGGAAGTCATGCTGAACTAATGCGGAAACAGGGTTTTTATTATAAGCTGCATAAAATGCAGTTTGCCCTGCAGCAAGAAGAAGCCTGAGGCATTTCCCTGCTCTGATCAGAATTAATTTTTTTAGAGACATTTCATTTCATTATGAACACCTAATTCCCTTATCTTTGCGCCAAATTTCAGAGGTATTTATGTCTTCAAAACACTTCAAATCTTTACTGGTAGTAGCTTTCAGCTTATTTTCTATTATGTTTTCCCCGGTAGTCATGGGGCAGGACCATGGCGAGAATGTCGAGGCTAATGGACATGAAGTAAATGAAGAAAAACTTGACCCCGCCAAGATCATCCTGGAGCATATTGCCGATTCTCACGAATTCCATTTTTTTAGCATCGGAGATTTTCATGCTACTGTTCCTTTACCGGTAATATTATATTCTCCTACTAAAGGGTTTGATGTTTTTAGCAGCAGCCGTTTTGGCCATGGCCACGAAGAATATAACGGCTATCACCTGGAAGAAGGAAAAATTCATGCAGTAGATGGTAGCCAGGTGTATGATTTCTCCTTGACCAAAAATGTGGTGCAAATGATACTGGCGCTGCTAGTGTTGGTTTTACTGATGGTAGGAATTGGGAATAAGTACAAAAAAGGAATTGGCGTTACTTCAGCTCCGAAAGGATGGCAGAATGCTATAGAGCCAGTTATCACTTTTGTACGGGACGAAGTTGCCAAGCCAAACCTGGGTAAAAAATGGGTGGCATATATGCCATTGTTACTCACTATTTTCTTCTTTATCCTGATCAATAACTTATTTGGACTTTTACCAGGGGCAGCTAATGTAACCGGAAATACAGCATTTACTGTTATTTTAGGTCTTGTCGCATTAGTGGTTATTCTTGGAAGCACCAATCGTCATTTCTGGGGTCATATTTTCTGGCCTCCGGGTGTGCCTTTTTTGGTTAAGATCATTTTGATACCAATCGAACTTGCAGGTGTTTTGCTCATCAAGCCGGCTGCCCTTATGATCAGGTTGTTTGCCAATATGGTAGCTGGTCACATCATTATCCTAAGTTTCGTTTCACTTATTTTTATTTTCGGGGCAATGAACAGTGTTGCAGGATATGGCTTTTCGCCGGTTAGTATTTTATTTACTGTATTTATTTACTTTATAGAATTGCTGGTTGCATTTATCCAGGCATTCATATTTACAGTACTAACCGCAGTTTTCATAGGACAAAGTTTTGAGGGCGGACATGATGATACCGATCATCATACTGACCCGGTAATAATATAATTAGTAAGATTTTTTTTCATTTATAAAACACAAGTATCATGACTTTGATGACTTTTGTAGCTGAAGTTCAGCTTGGCTATTCTCACTTTGGTGGTGCTATTGGTGCCGGTCTTGCAGCAATTGGTGCAGGTATTGGTATTGGGCAAATTGGTAAAGGTGCTGTAGAATCTATCGCACGCCAGCCAGAAGCGAGCAATGACATTCGTGGTAACATGATCCTGACAGCAGCTTTCGTAGAGGGTGTTGCCCTTTTTGCTGTTATCGCAGGATTATTGGCTGTTCTTAAGTAATTAATTACTTATCTGCAGATCGTTCACACGATAAAAACCTTTTACTGCGCCCATGCACAGGGCGGAAGGCGCAGTAAATTTTTTAGAAAAAATCAATAAGATCAATTTTACGGAACGCCGTATTTTAATCAATAGAATATGAAACTTTTATTACCGGAATTAGGATTAATGTTTTGGGTGCTTATCGCATTTCTCATTGTATTCTTTATCCTGAAAAAATTTGCCTGGAAGCCGATCATTGGTGGACTTACCGAGCGTGAAAACAACATCAACGATGCTATTGCCTCTGCTGAAAAAGTAAAGCTCGAAATGGCACAGTTGAAAAATGACAATGAAAAACTGTTGCAGGAAGCACGGGAGGAAAGAGCTATAATGATAAAAGAGGCTAAAGAAACCCGCGATAAAATGGTGAGCGATGCAAAGGAAGAAGCGAGGGTGCAGGCAGCGAAGATCATTACAGAAGCACAGGCATCTATTCAACAGCAAAAAATGGCTGCTATCACAGACATTAAAAATACTGTAGGAAAACTGGTGATAGAGGTTAGTGAAAAGATATTGCAAAAAGAACTTTCTAACAAGACGGACCAGGAGCAATACATCAGCAAACTTGCAGGTGACCTTAATTTGAATTAATAAGGTAGAGAACAGAATTATTTTCTTGATAACAAAATGAATAGTACAAATGAATAACCCACGCCTTGCGAACAGATACGCCAAAAGCCTGCTCGATCTTGCGGTAGAGAGAAATATACTGCCGGCAGTATGGGCTGATATTCAATTTCTGACACAGGTTACAAAAGGGAATCCTGACTTCGTGCAAATGCTGCAAAGCCCGGTAATTACTTCAGATAAAAAAAACAAAGTACTTTCTGCCGTTACCGAAGGAAGGGTACAGGAACTTACCAGGTTGTTCTTAAAATTACTGGTAGAAAAAACCCGTGAAAGTAACCTCCCTCAAATTTTAAAAGCATTCCAGGAGCAATATTATGTGCTGAATAATATTTACAAAGTGAAATTTACTTCTGCTGCACCAGTAAGTAACGAATTGCAAGATGCAATCAAAGGGAAAATAAAAGCTGAAAAAAAGCTTGAAAATATAGAATGGGAAGCTGTAATTGATGAAAGCATTATTGGTGGTTTCAAATTACAACTGGGAGACCTGATGATTGATGCATCCATTTCAAATGATTTGAAAGATATTAAAAGGCAGTTTATGAATAATGACTATATGCATAAACTCAGGTAAATTAATTTTACCAAAACCCTACTACAATAATGCCTTGCTTTTCGCAAGGCATTTTTAATTTCCAAATAAAATTATTTAGCTTTAAGTAAAGAAAAATTAATCATGATGGAGGTAAAAGAACCAAATGCTGATTATTCCGGAAGCTACACCTACGCTGATTACCTAAAGTGGACAATAGACGAAAGGCTTGAACTGATAAAAGGAAAGATTTTTAGGATGAGTCCGGCGCCAGCTACAAGGCATCAAAAAGTTGCAGTACATCTCACTTCTAAATTGTTTAACTTTTTGGAGAATTTGCCTTGCCAGGTTTTTGTAGCTCCTTTCGACGTAAGGTTTCCAATAAAATCAAAGAAGAACGAGGATGTTACAACCGTACTTCAGCCGGATCTTTGCGTTGTATGTGATCCAGATAAACTTGATGAAAGAGGTTGTATTGGTGCTCCGGATATTGTAGTAGAAATTTTATCACCATCCAACAACAAAAAAGAATTGAAGAATAAATATGAGGTTTATGAAGAAAGTGGTGTAAAAGAGTATTGGATCATTTCCCCACAAGACAATACTTTTTTTGTTTATCTACTAAATGATGCAGGAGGATTTGTTCCCCAGAGAATACTTGTAGAGGGCGACGTATTTAAATCCCCGGTCCTAACAGGGTTTGAATTAAATATTGGGGATATATTTAAACAGATCTGATCCCGAAGGAATAATGTGCTTAAAAAAATGAAGTGGTCAGGGTTGAAGACCACAAAAGGTTAACATTAGAATCTTCAGGATTCGGAATGATCTTGAAAATCTAGAGCTGATCCTGAAGGAATCAAATATTTATAGAAAAATGACAACAAAGGTGTTCCCGACCCTGAAAGGGTCGAATGCCTAACAAACTATTTTTTGGACCTGCTATCTACAGAAAACCCTATCCCGGCATTCTCGTAATATATTTCTCTATCTGCTTTATCTGATCTACAATTTGGGGAGTGGTAGCCTTCATGCTTTTTGCTTTTCTAAAATATTCCTTAGCTGCACGAAATTCTCTTTTGTTCATCATAATGCTGCAAAGTTGCAGGTAAGCCGCTGCCTTGTTCTCATTGTCAGGAAGACCGGCACGGATGGCTTCACGAATATAACGTTCTCCTTCACGGTTATTTCCTTTTTGTATTTGTAGCATTCCCATCTGCAGTTTATTAGGCCCTTCTGCTTGTTTGGTAAGGGCACCACCGCCAAGTGCCAGACTTTTTTTCATGTGTTGCTCCGCGGTGTCATAATCTTCCTCCCCCATAGCCAGGTTAGATTTAATTGTATAATAAACAGAACGCATTGGTTTGATCAACAAACCCGGAAACATAATGCCATCCACTACTTTTTTAGCACCTATCATATCACCTGCTTCCATATGCGTTTGTATGAGACGCATAGGCCCAAAAAGGAAATGACCCACCAAAAGAACCACCCCAATCAGGTAAAGAACAAATGCCGGCCAGAAACCTGCCTGGTAATTAGTAAATACTGCGAGGCCAAGGAACAATACGGCCAACCACAAACGGTACTTGATGATTATAGTCATCCACTTCATATCCTGCTATATTAAAAAAATGTAAAAATATATTTTTAAGGTGGGCAAAGTTAACCTTCTAAAGGGGAAAAGAAAAGTAAATCAGGGGAATAGAAATTGAAGTATTTCTAACTTAATTATAAAATGCTTACCTGATTTTTTAGAAAAAAAACTTAGTTTTGCCCTCCCCTGAAAAACAGGGTTGCTCTTTTATAATTGGTCCCGTAGTTCAATGGATAGAATAGGAGTTTCCTAAACTCTAGATCCAAGTTCGATTCTTGGCGGGACCACAAAAAATATTTGAAGTGAGGTACTGAATTTCAGCATATCTAAGAATAGCAATATGTATTTTGCTTATGTTATCAAAAGCCTGGATCACGATTATTATTATAAGGGTCATTGCGAAGATTTAAGTAGAAGGCTCGCCCAGCACAATGCTGGCATGACTAAATCTCTGCGACCATACGTTCCTTTCTCTATTGTGTATTTTGAAGAATTTTCTACCCGGGAAGGTGCTGTGAAGCGTGAGCGGTATTTTAAAACTTCCCATGGCAGACTTTTTCTGAAGGCAAAGTTATCCTCTTAAGTTAACTGTCCAGCATCGCGTAATGGGAAATAGTTATCTACTACGCACTGGTTTGTTGGTTCAATGCCCGCCCGGCTGACGCCAGTCGGACGGGGATAGAATAGGAGTTTCCTAAACTCTAGATCCCCGTCCGAACGGAGTTCATCCGGGCGGGCAAGTTCGATTCTTGGCGGGACCACATTTTTTTTTTGAATAAAAAAATCATTGGTTATAGCAGGATATAATTGAATGATTAAAGACAAAGAATTCACATCACTTATAACTCCTC
>JBBQYS010000036.1:0-26225 GCA_038208485.1 Chitinophagales bacterium | reverse complement strand
AGGACGCAGGGAAAATGATAGCCGGAGAATAGGATTGAAATTCAGGTATAACTTCGGGCTGCAGAAGAAAAAAGACAAAGGTGGTTTTACGGCACCGAATGTGGAAGGTTCGAATCAGTGATTTATTCTGTTTCATGACCAATCCTGGTAATTTATTTTCAGTCCTTTCTTGTAAATATCTTTACGGTCTACAACTCCGCTGAATGAGTCTGTAAGTATTTCTTAGTAATATCTTTTTGTTTCTTTTTGAACCGAAAAACGAAATATCTCAACAAAAATCAGCATGACATTTCTGGGAATATTTACTCAAACATGGCCTCTGCCTTTGCCACAGCTTCTGGTTTTCCTACGTCTATCCAGCGGTCACCACTATGCGGCACTCCTGTGATAGTAAGCGTTGCAGCCAATTGCAGAAATCCATCCATGATGGAAAACTTTCCTTTCTGTTCCAACAGGTCAAATACTTTATTGGAATAAACCGTCACACAGCTATAAGCAAAAGGTGCTGCTACAACAGTTTTTCTTACTGTTTTTTCTTCACCAGTTGTAAAGTTTTTCCAGCCACACATTTGCATCTGTTCATCAAATAAAATTTTGCGGGAGGTTTCCCTGTTACTTACGGCAAATGCAACAAGCGCCTCATTTTGATGATAAGCTTCTATCACTTTATTAATGTTCAGATCAGTAAGTACGTCAACATTAAGGCTGAGAAAAAATGGTTCATCTTTAAGGAATGCTGCTGCTTTTACCAATCCGCCGCCGGTTTCCAATACTTCATCCTGCTCATCACTGATGATGACTTTACTTCCCCAACCATTATTTTTTTCAATGGCTTCAATAATCTGTTTTGCAAAATGATGAACATTTACTACAACCTCATCTACACCATATTCCTGCAGGTACTCAATGTTTCTTTGTAGTAAAGTTTTCCCATTAATAATTGCCAATGACTTAGGGTGTTTGTCAGTCCAGGGTTTAAACCTGGTACCAAGACCGGCGGAGAATATTATAGCTTTATTTGGTTGGTTCATAGTTGATGGTTGATGGATCATAGATCATGGTTCATGGTTGATGGTAAGGCAGCCTTACGATTAAATAAGAAATGATAAATACTTTTGAAGAGAGTTTAAAAGTTCAATTCCATATTTAGTAAAGTGTTTGTCTGAGCTTAGTAATCATTTTGCATAATACGTCATAAGCATCATAATATTTTTTAAATTCTTCTTCCGAAATATAGTTTCTTGCTTTTGCTATAAATAAGCATGATACAACTTCTATAGCAGAACGCAAAGCGATTCCGGGAAATCTTGCATACTCAGCTTTTGATTGGCCGGTAGAACCTTCTGCAATATTTAGAACTACAGAATCTGCAGCCCGCTTCATTTGAGAAGACAAACTGTACAATTCTTCTTTTGGAAACTTCTTGGTCAATAGATCAATTTCGTTGCATAGTTCCAAAGCCGATTGCCAAACCCTCAAATTTTCGAATACAAATGGCATTTTTCTTAAGTTTTAAATTTTACAAACCATGAACCACACGAAAAGACGACAGTCTTTAGACTTTAGACTGAAGACAAACCATCAGGCTGTGTTTTCCCATGAACCATGAACCATGAACCATGATCTATGAACCATGAACCATGAACCATGATCCATAAACCATGATCTATGAACCATCAACCATCAACTACTCCCTCCACCCACTCCGATTCATATGCTCCACCTCCACACTCACCCCATATTTATTCCTCAGGTGCCTGGCCAGAGCATTGGCAGCATACACACTTCTGTGTTGGCCACCGGTGCAACCGAAGTTTACCATCAGGCTTTCGAAATTTCTGTTCATATAATCTTCTATAGAAATATCAACGATAGAAAAAACATTGTTTAAAAATGCATTCATTTTTGTTTCCTGCTCCAGGTATTGTTGTACTGATTCATCTTCTCCGCTCAGTGTTTTGTATTGTTCTATTCTACCTGGATTTAAAATTCCCCTGCAATCAAAAACATAGCCGCCTCCGTTTACTGTCGGGTCTGGCGGATAGCCATTCTGGATAAAAGAAAAACTGTTGATGCGGACTTTCAGCGAAGTCTCTTCATTGGCTTTTGTAGCTGTAAATTCTGCTATCACATCGTCTGCAGTAATTAGTAACAATATTTTCTTTAGTTCGGGAAAACTTTCGATCTGTTTCCAATCTGTAATAAAGGTTTTTAGATTTTGAAGCCCTAATGGAATGCTGGTCAGGAAATGTGCTTTTCTTTCAAATAATCCACGGAAGCCATAAGCACCCATGACCTGTAACAACCTGATGAGTACATATCCTCTGTACCTGTTTCTGAATGAATCAGCATCTGTTACCTCTCCAAGTTTTGCCTCAAATGCCTGCTGGTATTCTTTCCATAGTTTTTCTTTCCATTCGTTGGGAAGATCAGCTTTGGCTTGCCAAAGCAACGCCGCCACGTCATATTGTGGGGCACCTTTCATTCCGCCCTGGTAATCTATAAAATGGATTTTCTCATCAGCGGTCACCATAATGTTTCTGCTCTGAAAATCACGGTACATAAAACAGGAATATTTTGCTTCGCTCAGGTGGTTGCTCAGTGCATCAAAATCCTGGAGTAAAGCCTGTTTATCGTAAGGACGTTGAAGAACGTCTAAAAAATAATATTTGAAATACAGCAAGTCTGCCATGATTGCTTCTTTGCCAAAGCTACGGCTGGTAAGGGTTTTGTCATAGTCCAAATCTTTATCGCCATCTATTTGTAATGCCGCAAGAGACTGCAGGCTTTTTACATACAATTGAAACACTTCATCTGTATATCCTTTTTCCTGAAGCACTGCCAGTAAAGATGTATCTCCGAAATCTTCCTGCACATACCAGTTTTTGTCTTCGCTTACCGCAAAAATTTCGGGTACCGGTAAATTTTTCTGGTAAAAATGTTTGCTGAAATAAATAAAAGTTTCATTCTCTTTTGTGTTGGTGCCATTGGTGACGATAAAAGTTTTTTCGTCAGTCGATACTCTGTAATAAATTCTATCGCTGCCTTGTTGTGCTAGTCTGTCTATAGAATTAATTTCCCCGATTTCCTTTACCGAAAACAATGAGTTTATTTCTTCTCTCCGCTGAGCTTCTGTTTTTTGCATCCGCAAAATTAAGCTTTCTGTTTTTCAGGTTTTCATGGAAATTGTTTCACAGAGAGAAGACTCGTTCCCCTTTAACGAACCAGAGAACCACAGGGAAAATTCATGTTATCTCCGTGTACCTCCGTGCAAACCTCCGTGGTTCTCCGTGACACAAAAGATTTATTACACAGAGGTAAGACTCGTTCCGCTTTAGCGAACCAGAGAACCACAGAGAACCACAGAGGAAACTCATGTACTCTGTGAACCTCCGTTCAAACCTCCGTGGTTCTCCGTGTAATTTTTTATCACAGAGGAAGGTTCGTTCCGCTTTAGCGAACCAAAGAACCACAGAGAACCACAGAGAACCACAGAGAACCACAGAGTAAACTCATGTACTCCGTGAACCTCCGTGCAAACCTCCGTGATACTCCGTGTGACTTTGCAATACCTCCGTCGTTCTCCATGCGAGCAAATATTTGTCTAACTTTAGTTTCAACGATGGTAACCCTAAAAGTTTTCGATAATTATTTTTCTGCGAATATTGTGTTGTCCCGCCTGCAGCAGGAAGGTATCGTATGCTACCTGAGGGATGAACATACAGTTACTATTGATCCTTTGCTAAACAATGCAGTTGGTGGTATAAAACTTACAGTAAAATTAGAGCAATACGAAGCAGCGCTTGACCTGCTGCAGGAATACGAAAAAGTATATATACAGCAGGCTGAATGTCCATCTTGTGGTCAGCAGGAAATGGAAAAATTATTACAACCCATACCAGCTGATTGGCGGGTGAAGCTGGTTCGCTTCTTCATTCCTGATTTTGAAAATGATATCGAGATCGTTTATCATTGTCGAAATTGCAGCTTCGAAACAAAAACTTTTCCTGAAAAATATGCCTGGTACAATATGCCTGGCGAATGATGTAATTTTCCGTTTCTATAAATAATTTTTTTACAGATGATAAAAATGGCTTTTATTCCTGCGAGATATGCTGCTACAAGATTTCCTTATAAATTAATGCAGCCTTTGGGAGATAAAACTGTGATCAGGCATACTTATGATAATACCGTAGCTACCGGTTTATTTGATGAAGTGATCGTGGTTACTGATCATGAAATTATTTACAACGAGATAACAAATAATGGCGGTAAGGCAGTAATGAGTGTACATGAGCACGATAGCGGCAGTGATAGAATAGCTGAAGCTGCTATGAATATAGAAGTAGATGTGATAGTAAATGTGCAGGGCGATGAACCATTTATAGAAAGAAAAGCTTTGGAAGAATTGCTGCATGTTTTTGAAGGAGAAGCCGGGAAAGATGTTCAGGCTGCTTCCTTGTACAAGTTAATTACTGATCCGGATTCTATCAATAATCCTAATGTAGTGAAACTGGTTACAGATATTTACCATGATGCGCTTTATTTCAGCCGCAACCCAATTCCCTTTTTAAGAGAAGCAACTGGTGAACTGCAATACAAAGAACATATCGGTATATATGCATTTAGAAAAAAAATTCTTTTGCAGTTTACAAAATGGCCTTCTACCTTATTGGAAAAAGCTGAAAAGCTGGAACAGCTCCGCTACCTGGAGCATGGTGTAAAAATAAAAATGGTGGAAACAAATGCTTCTTTTGTAAAAATAGATGTGCCGGAAGATCTTCCGAAAGCTGAGCAATACCTGGCCGGATTGAAACCGCAATAAAAATGCGTCTATCTTATTTTGGAAAACCTGATTCAGAAACCTGTATCGGGCCAACAGGGTAGGTGATGTGCCAGTTCTTAAAATCCTGGCTGGCATCCATCCCGGTACCATTTTGTTGAATAGTCCTGGTACGTACACGAACCGGTTTATCAGTGTAAAATTCATTTCCTACACGACTTCTGTCCCAGTAAAGTTCCCTCGCATACAAGGTGTCGCCCCTGAGCATGTTGATCACCCGAACACAATCTTTTAGAAAAACAATCTTTTCATTTTCTTTGTACCGGGCATACCTTGCATCAAGCTTACTTTCATTTTGCTGTGCATCGTTGTAAAAATCTACATGGATTGAATCAGGAAATTCTACGTAAGGAACTGTATCCTGCACCCGGAGTAATAATGGAGAAGACAAAATAGCTTTTGTTTTCCCCCCGGTGGTAAAATTGATGTTTACGTCTTTTGCAATTTCTACACCCAGCTGTTTCTTGTTGATGTTACGCACTTCTTCCATACTGTTTTCACAGGCGGCAAACATGAGTGTAGCTACAAAAAAACTGCTAAATAATATGGTGTTTAGAAATTTCAACAGAATAAAATGAGGCAATTGCTTTGTGAAAAAAATAGTACAAAAAACAATTACTAAACCGAAAGGTACGCTCTGTTTATTATTGGTACTTGTACTTCATAAACCATTGTGCATTCATGGTTACACCAAAATTGAAACGCACAATATTTTCCCGGAAACTGGCGCTGTTTTTATTACCACGTGAGTTGTAATCAAAACCAGTATTAAGTGTAACGAAGTCCCTGCGATAACCAGTAGATACAGTGAGCGGAAAACCGGCACCAAGGCTTGCCCCAAAGTCCGGGCGGTTGTTGGTAACCTTTATGTAGTCATTACCATAAAAAGCACCAACTCTATAAGTTACATAATTCCAGTATTTACTTCCGGCTGGTGCAACTTGTGCTCTCGAATATTGAAATCCTGCTTTCACGCTCCAGTTGTCAGCAACGGCATCATCTTTTTGACCATAATAAGAAAAAGAATTCCAGTTGGCAAAAGTATAGTCCATACCCACTAACCAGATATTGTTGGCATAAGTAAATCCAAGGCCATAATTGGCCGGAACGTTAACGGATCCTTTTCTGCCTTTTACATAACTCACTGTATCTACGATGCGGGGAGCCCCATTTCCATCATAAATAAAAGAAGCATTTAGTATGTCCCTGTTCCCATTAAGGTTTTGTTTCAGGTTGCTGTATGCGCCAATAATGAGGGTTGAGAATTTTCCAAGTTTCCCGGTGTCTTGCTTCAGTTTGATGGCATATTGTGCACCAAGCGTAAGAGAAGCGCCAGAAAAATTGGATTGGTTTTCTGACGTAGAAGCGTAGTAAGGAATAGTATCGTTTCTAAAAACCCTGCGGCTGCTGAAGTCTTTATTACCAAAAGAAAATCCGAATGCTGCACCAAGACTAAAATTATTTATCCTTAGTCCTGTACTTAGATTCACTGCATTCAACCCACCACTTCCTTCATATATTGTAGCAACAGAATCAAAACCCGGAAGACGGCTTTCTTCCTGTATCTTATAACTGATACGGGTAACAGGTTTCAAACCGAAACTTCCGCCCCACTGTACTAATGAGTTTGGTTTTCTCTTATTTAGTTTTCCGTTATACAATGGGAATCCAAGTTGCAGGTATGAAATATTCAGGTTGCGGGAAGTATATTTTTCAGGACTGTTGTTGCTCTTTAAAGTATGGATATCTACCTCACTACCCACATCGAAAGTGGTTAAGCTCAAATTCCCCAAAGCAGCAGGATTTGTGAGGTTTATAGACTGCCTGTCGCTGTAGCCGGCAGCTACGCCGCCAAGACTCCGGGAAATAATATTTTGATTGGGTACAATGTCTCCCAGCCCGTAACGGGAATAAGGAGAATTATCCTGTGCCTGAATTGTCGTTGTAAAAAGAATTAAAGCAGTAAGGGCCGCAATACTACGCCGGCTGGCCATTGTTAAGTTCGCTAAGTGCATACAGTCCTTTAAATAAAAAGTTATGGTCGGCAAATATCTCTTTTTTAATCTGCCCCGCAAAATAGGCTGAATTACCCCCGGTTAAAACCGCGTTAAAGTTGCCATAGCGTTCCTCATACCGGGAAAGAATACCATCTATTTCTCCTGCCATACCATATATAACACCAGTTTGGAGGTTTGTTTTGGTGTCATAACCTATTAATGGAAAATTCCAGTCGGCAGAAACCAGCGGCAGAAGGGCCGTATGCTCATGCATGGCTTTAAACCTCATGTCGAGACCGGGAGATATACCACCGCCTAAGAATTCATGGTACTGATTCAGGAAGTTATAGGTAATGCAACTGCCAAGCGATATGATCAGGCTGTTTTGATTGGGGTAATAGTAAGCAGCAGCAGCCATTAGGGCTACCCTGTCGGCACCGATTGTTTCCGGTTTTCCCACCGGGGTAGAAAAATTTATTTTGGTTGCTACAGATAGTTTATGAAAAATAGTTTTTCCAGCCAGTATCTCTTCAATTTCCGCATTGTGGATGATCACTGAAGACAGAATGGAAAATTCGGGCTGATGTGTTGAGATTATGCCTTCAATGGTCTCGCTGTTGTCATCATCCAGGTAAAATTGTTCCTGTATTTCATTACCTGAAAAAATTGCGGCTTTTTTGCTGGTATTTCCAAAATCAAGGCAGAGGGTAACTGGCAAAGTGTTTAATTTTTTAATGAAAATTAAAGTAGGTTATAAATTAAATCCCCTGAGGTCCTTAAAATGTCCGTTCAGGTTTATCTTTTTTTTCAGGGCTTCCATTTCGGTGATCACCTCCTGCAATTTTACAATATGCCTTTTTAGGAATTCCTGCCTGTGCAGCTCTTGTTCCAGCTCCAGCAAATAGTATTCATCCTGCAGGCTCATACCGGCATGGTGCGCTATGTCATAGCTAAGCAGTTCTTCGTCAGGCTTGGAAAAGTTTTTATGCACCTGCATGCTGTTGTGTATCTCACGAATGCCAGCCAATACTTTTTTCATGAGCGATGGACTCCCTTTTGTGGTTGGTGTTGGGTAAGTGACAATAGCACCACCATACAATTTCTCAGGCATTTCTTTGATGAGTTCCAGGATTTTGAAAGTTTGTTCACCTTCTGTTTTTATATCCATTTCCCCGGTATCGTACACATGGCTGATCTCTTTAATAACCACCGTGGTACCCATATCTGCTACTTTATTGTCTAAAACTGTGGGAATTCCAAATGGTTTTTTCTGGTCAAAACAATCCTGCACCAACTGCCTGTAGCGGGGTTCAAAAATGTGAAGGTTCAATGCTTCACCTGGATAAACTACAATTCCCAAAGGAAATATCGGAATGAAATTGGTCATTTTATTTTCTACTTTTTTGGTAGAATGAGAAAGTTATTTTACCTCCTGCATATCTACCAGTTTTTTATAAAATCCTTGCTGCGCCAGGAGACTTTCATGTGTGCCTCTCTCTACTATCTCCCCTTTTTGCAAAACTACGATTTCATCTGCATGCCGGATGGTGCTTAGCCTGTGGGCGATCACTACCGAGGTTCTGTTTACCATCAGTTTGTAAATGGCATCCTGTACAAGTCGTTCACTTTCTGTATCCAATGAAGATGTTGCTTCATCCAAAATAAGTATTGGTGGATTTTTAAGTAATGCCCTTGCTATTGTCGTTCGTTGTCTTTCTCCACCACTCAGCTTCATGCCTCTGTCGCCTACATTTGTCTTGAAGCCATGTTCTTTCTTTTGTATAAACTCAGCCGCATTGGCTGTTCTTGCTGCATTTTCTATTTCTGCTTCTGTAGCATTTTCTTTACCAAGTGCTATATTATTAGCAATGCTGTCGTTAAATAAAATTGCTTCCTGTGTTACTATACCCATTTGGTTCCGGATGCTTTCCAGGGTGTAATTTTTAATATTCACCCCATCAATAAGTACTTCTCCTTCTGTAGCATCCAGGAAACGTGGAATCAGGTCGGCCAATGTGCTTTTGCCAGCACCACTGCTTCCTACAAGTGCAATTGTTTTGCCATTGGGTACTTTCAAATTGATATTTTTCAAAATCAACTTACCTGGTTCGTAGCCAAAGCTTACGTTTTTAAATTCAATTTCACGATTGAAATCTTGTAGAATTACAGGATTTTCTATTTCTACAATATCAGATTTTTCATTGATCAATGCTTCAATCCTTTCTATGCTTGCTGCACCTTTCTGCATATTGTAAGAAGCATTACTAAGGCCTTTCAGCGGTTGTATCAGCTGTGTAAAAATGGCTATGTAAGCAAGAAAATCTCCGGCATTAAGAGAAAAACCCGGATCATTACTCAATACCATTCTACCTCCGTACGCAAGAATACAAAGTACTGCTGTCACACCAAGGGCTTCACTTACAGGAGATGCAAGGTCTCTTCTGCGGTTGGCTTTATTTTTTAAATGATAGATCTCGTTGTTTTCATGCTCGAATTTTGCACTCACTTTTTTCTCGGCATTAAATGCTTTAATAATTCTTATGCCACCAAGTGTTTCTTCTATCAGGGAAAATAAATGTCCGAATTGCTCCAGTACCTGTGTGTTTTGTTTTTTCAGACTGCGGCCTATTCTGCCCAAAATAAAACCTGCGATTGGTAAAAAAATCAGTAAGAATAAAGTAAGCTGTGGGCTTAGTATGATCATGTAAACCAGGTACAGAATAATAGTGATCGGTTCCCGGAAAAGGGATTCCAATACACTCATGGTGCTGCTTTCCACGTCATTCAGGTCATTGCTGAGCTTGCTCATAATGTCACCTTTTCTTTGCTCACTAAAATAACTGATGGGAAGTAAAAGAATCTTATGGTACATCCCGCTTCTCATGTCATTTACAATCCGGTGCCTGATGGGATTTAAAAAATACATGCTCATGTAAGCACAAAAATTCTTTAATAAAATGGAGATTAATACCACCAGGCATATCACCCAAAGTGCTTTTATACTTTGACCACTATCTACCAGCCCATACAACCATTCTTTAAAATAATTTACAGGATTTATTTTATTAAAAAAACCGCTCTCTGTTACTGCTTTAAATGCATCTCCCTGCTTAAAAATAAGCATGAGAAATGGGCTGAGCAGGCCAAGAGATATTACACCAAAGATGGCCGACAAAATATTGAAAGTGAAATAGGATGCTACGAGGCTGGGATATTTTTTTATATACCTGAAAACAGTTTTTAAACCCTTCATGCTTTGTTTCTTGATAAAAAGCAAAGTAACTACTTTTTCAGCGGGCAACCGAGCTTATATGTTTTATGGCAATCAGATCTGCCCGGTATTGATAAAATATTTTTCAAGCACTTTCAATGAAATAAGTTTTTCATGTTTGTCTTTAAGAAATGGCTGTACAAATGCCCTTGCATTCCTGATGATCTCCAGGCATTTTTCTGGGTTGTCTATAAAATAATTGAGCCGGGCTTCCAGGTCGGAAAAATCATCTTTTATCTTTATGTAGTGTACGTCAGCAATGAGCTTTCCTTCCATAAACCAGGTTTCAAAGGTTGGTTTTGGCATTACAGCAATGGAGTTACTATTCAGGATCCATTTCAGGTTGGTAGCCACATCATAACCTTCAAGGCTAAGGATAAATTTGTAGGCAAAATGATCCTGAATATTGATCTTAGGTTTTACCCATCCAGGTTCACCACTGTCAGTATTGATCTGACCCAGATCACAGAGCTGATGGCCAAAATATTTTTCCATAAACCGCACCCTGTTTCCCTGCCTGAAAACACCACGGCCAATAAGCATATTTTTCTTTTCGGTAAATGCAAGACTGTCCTTCCGAAATTTATAATGCCTCATTTTATCCAGTTTCAGCAGCACTGCATGTCGGTTTCCCATTTTTACTGGCCGACTCTTCTGCAGGGATGGATATTCCCCTTCATAAGTAATGTCTCCAAAAAGAAAATTCACTTTTAGGTTTGCGGGAAAATACCTGGCGTATTCATAAGTGTCCAGGAAATATGCTTTTGGACTATGAGGTTTTTTTAAATAACTAATGGGTAAAGCCTGAGGTCCAATTTCTTTTTGCGCTGGTAACTGGTTGTAATAGTTTACCCTTTCATCTATTTTATTTTTTTCAGTCTCCGAAAGATGCCGGCTAAGCTTTTTTATCTGCGCTGTATAATTTCCTGCAGGCCACAGGTAATGAAAATATGCTTTGACATAATAAAGTACTTTTATTTTCGTCATGAGGCTCAGTTTTACTAGACAGGTTTTTTTTCTTCGGGTAAAATTAATTGGTTTTGTTTTATGAGGCGCTGGCGCATTGAATTTGATCTACTGGAAATGCGTCTAAATTTCTTATCGCCATAAATGAACAATTTTGTTTGAAGGTTGCCTTTTAAGGCTTAAGGTCGATAATCATGAAAACTCATCCTATAAGCCATTTTCACATGAGAAATGTATCGGGAAATGGGTGATGATTTTTTCTTGTAGAAGAAAATTTGGGCTGCATTGCTGAGGTAAAAATTGAAGAGCTTAAAGGAAAATTTTTTATCTGATAAAGAGGATAAGGCATCAACAGCTTTTTTTATCCAGTCCTTTGTTGATGGAGAAACGAGGTTGTTACCTGCAAATTTTTCCAGGTAACTAATTCTGCTTTGGTAAAACAGCACATCATTTATTTTCTTCGTCGTGTTTTCGGGATGTTGCCTCCAGTAAGTAAAAACTTTTTGTAGGCAATACACCGGACCAATACACATGGCGCTGACAGTGATCCACCAATCATAGGCTATCACCTCATCGCCCGGAACTTTAATTTTCTCCAGCACATTTTTTTTGATAAGCATGTTGTGTCCGAGTGTAAATGAAATCAATAAGGTTTTTTTTATTTCAGTTCCTTCAAGCCTGTTTATGCCATCTTTCATTTCCGGCGAGGGTGGTAATTCATTTTCGAAAGGTTTGGAAAGACAATAAACCATTGATGCCTCCGGGTGACTCAAATGAAAGCTTACAAGCGCTTCTATTTTTTCGGGAAGCCACACGTCATCCTGGTCTGAAAACATGATGTAATCGCCTGTGGTGAAAGGAATGGCAGTGAAGAAATTTTTATTCAATCCGTCTTCCCTGCACCGGATAAAAGTTCTGTTCTCAGAAGCATTACACCATGCTTCTAAAATTTCTGCTGTGCCATCTGTGCTGTTGTTATCAGAACAAATAAATTCAAGGTTTGGATAAGTTTGTGCTTCGAGGCTTTTAAGCTGTTCATGCAAAAACCTTTCTCCATTCCGGGTAGCAACGATTACAGATATAAGTGGTCCGTTGTTTATCATTTAAAAATAAATGCATTAGTTTTTTCTGCTAAATGCTTTAAGTCAGCATAAGGACTGTCGCTGTAATTTGATTGGATCACATCAGTATTTACTTTATCATTAAACAGGTCTTGAATCAAATTTATTAATCCCGGGATTGTGTCATAATAAAAACTGTAAGGAGCCAGGTCTGAATTTTTTTTAAAGCTTACTGGTAATAAAAATGGTTTTTGGTAACCAAGACCTAGATTAAACGAACCAGAAATTCGGCTGTCAGCATACATGTCATCATTTTCCAATTTTATTAAAGGAAGGATAACGTCTGCCAGCTTTATGAATTCGTGAAAAAGATCATAAGCCACTTGTTCATTAAAGTAGATGAATTGTTGTTTCCACAATTCTGAATTCATAGTTCCGGCTGGCAAGTCATCAGCAATTAAAAATTTACCCAGTAAAATAAATCTAATGTCTTTCTTTATCCTGCCTTTCATTACTTCATTGATCAATGGCAAATAATCCCTGCGGTTTGCATTTACTTCTCCGGGCGTAATTACCCAGAATTCATCTGCAGGTTTTAATATTGTTTTTGTTGTAGCTTTTGGAAAATAAACAGGGAAAAAAGATTCCACTTCAAATAATTTATAGGGTTTTATTTGTTCTAATAAATAATCACCCAGTACAAAATATTTCCTGATCTTTTTGGAAAGTATATGGATGAATGTACTGCTCCTCTCCAGTTTTTTAGCATTATGGACGAGCGCTGTGCAATTCATTTTTCGTGGAATAAAAAAACTAAAATTCCTGATCGTTTTTATTTCAGTGGTATTGATGACCAGGTGAGTTATTTTGTTCTTCCTGATATATTTTCTGATAGAGGCGTAGCTAAAAAACTGTTGTAACCCTGTTAGGTCATCGGCTACAGCCATTGAACCTGCCAGTAATTCCACCTCAGGGTACAATGGTATTAGCTTTTTATTGCAGCATAAAAATACTTCGTGGTTGTGCATTTGTAAAAAGTGTGCAAAGCTGTAGGCGCATTCTATATGTGATCCTCCCAGTTCCAATATCAATATTTTCATAACAAGATCGTTCGGTCAGTGTGTAATTACTGTGTTGCAAGTTTTTTATACAATTTAATATAAGCTGTTGCGGCTTTTTCCCAGGAAAAATCTCCAGCTCTTTGCAAGCTTCTGTTTTTTCTTTCGGGATTTTCAGCAAAATCCTGCAGACATTTGGCAAGTGTGTCCTGCATTTGTTCTGGCTCAAAGTTGGGGAAATACCAAGCTGCATCAGCACCTATTTCGGGTAGACTTGTTTCAGTAGATAATAGCACAGGAATACCAAAATGCATTGCTTCAATGACGGGCAAACCAAATCCTTCCGCTAATGAAGGAAACGCAAATGCTTTGGCGTTTTTCATCAGCCACCATTTCTCTGCTTCAGTTACGCTTCCTGCCAGGATTAACCTGTCTGCCACATTCCATTTCTTAGCCTCAGCTATGATCCTATCATAATAAGCCTGGTCCTGGTTTACTCCGGCTATTACCAGTTTGAAGTTGTTCTTTGCCAACAGACAGGGTAAAACATGAAAATTCTTTTTCTGCGCTATGGTACCTACAGAAAATATATAGTTTTCATCTGCTGAAATAAAGCCCGGTTGTTCCGGAGGATTTATTTTTAAGTCTACATCGCATCCATTGTAGATCACTTCTATTGGAATATTTCCAGTATCGAGGTTATTTTGTACACAGTCCAAAGTGAATTCCGAGATAACCGTAAGCTGCTGAGATCTGTTGATTTTTTCCTGCACCTGTTGCAGGTATTTGTTTTTCTTTTCTGCAGACTTTCTTTCATCGTACAAAAAATTAAGGTCGTGTATGGTCAGCATCTTAGGCTGACTGGTATTTTTTGGAAAATAATTACTTCCCTGGTAAGTGCCATGCCACACGCTTTTTGTATTATTTTTTGGATTATGCATTTTGTGCAGGCTATGTTGCAGTTTATAATCTGCTTCACTTCCAAGGAAACCTTCACTTGAAGGAGGCACATAAAAACTTAGTTCTAGTGGGGAAAGTTCAGGATGACGCAATAAAGCCTGGCTGAGTTGTAAACAAAAACTGTAGAGCCCTGTAAATGGATATTTCATCCTTTCGCAGTCTACAATTATTTTCCGGTAGGGCATAATCTGTTGATTAAAGGGTCTGGCATTTGAAAAAAAATTGAGCTCATTATGCTGTGAAATTCAAATGCAATTTTTCTCTTTACTGATTTCTGTACAAAAGGAGAAAATACTTTCTTAATTAATTTTTTTACATTGCTTCACCATGCTGCAAATATATATTAATGGTGTAACAGAAGGTAAGGTAAATGCCATAGCCCGTTGCATTTCGCTTATTGAAAATGAAGCTGAAGGCTACCTCGACCTGCTCGGTACGCTCCAGCTGAAAACCACGCCGGTAATCGGAATTACCGGGCCACCAGGTGCAGGCAAGAGCAGCCTTACAGATGCACTCATCTCCGAATATATTTCTGCGGGAAAAAAAGTAGCCGTGCTTTGTGTAGATCCCTCATCAGCTTTTAACCTTGGTGCCATTCTCGGCGATCGCATCCGTATGAGCCATTGGTACAACCATGCTGATGTGTATATCAGGAGCCTGGCCACTAGAGGATCTCTGGGTGGACTGAGTCCAAAAATCATGGAAGTGACCGATCTGCTAAAAGCTACACCGGCAGATGTAATTATTATAGAAACTGTTGGGGTAGGGCAGAGTGAAATAGAAGTAGCCGGCCTTGCAGATGTAACCATCGTAGCTATGGTGCCGGAGGCGGGCGATGAAGTACAAACTATGAAAGCCGGTATTATGGAGATAGCTGATTTGTTTGTGGTAAACAAAGCAGACAGACCCGGAGCGGATAAATATGTACATAACCTGGCGCAAATGATGGAGCCGGGTATAAGTGGCACAAGAAGACAAATTCCGATCTTAAAAACTTCCGCCATCAATAAAGAGGGCATCAAAGAATTATATGGAGCTATACAGGTAGCTGTCTCTTCCTTAGGAGATTCTGGCGCAAGAAAGGAATGGATGCTGGCCGAAAAGGCATATAAGCTTATTCAGCATTATTTAATGAAAAAAGTGGATAAAGAAAAGCTGTTATCAGCCATTAAAAGGGATGAAACGAAGAATATATATGCACTCGTACAAAACTTTATTCAGGAAGAAAATCTATGAATCAGCTGAATCGGCCCGGTTGTTTCTCCACCACCTAAAACCGATAAAACCCACAATAGCAAAGGGTGTAATCATCAGGTAAAGAATCGCATTGTTTAAGCCAAGGGCAGGTTTTTCGCCTAATTGCATCGCCGTTTTGGTACACATGGCGCATTGGGCAAAAGAAGACAATTGAATGAATGCAAGAAGTAAGATGAAAATGATTTTTTTCATTGGCGCAAAGATAATTTAGAAATAGCACAACAGGAAACCATTTCTACAATTATAACATCTGAATAAAGGCCGGGTTGTATAAAATATCTTCAACCTTCAATCGTTATATTATATATCTCCTTATTTTTACAGCCTTATCTAAACTGATCATGAACTGCCTCTGCCGGATAATAATCCTATTTATCCTTCCTTTTATTTCTACTAAAACATTTGCACAAACTGCTAATGATTATTTCTCTATACGTAGTGCAGATGTCTATGCTCCCCAGATAGAAAAACTAAAGAAACGTACTGCGCCTCAGAAGTTCGAGAAAAAAGAAGAACAAAAAACGTATGACGATCTGGTTAAGAATGCCAACAAATTTGTATATACCGCACTGGAAAAAAATGAAATCATCAGGGATTCAATCCTGTTGGATAAATGCAACAGTATCATCGGGCGACTGAAAGCTAAAAACAGCTCGTATCCATGGGATAGTGTTACCGTTTACATTCATCGTTCCCCTGTAAGTAATGCCATGAATATTGGGCAATCCGGTTCTGTGTTTATTAACCTGGGCATTTTTATGTGGATGGACAATGACGAAGAACTAGCGTTCATAATAGGTCACGAGTATGCTCATTATTTCCTACATCACATGGATCAGGCCCTGGAAAAAAACATGGCTATTCTTTCTTCAGATGATTTTAAAGATGAAATGAAATCCATTAAAAAGGCAAGAGATGGAAAATATGAAAGACTTAAAAATTTAATGAAAGACCTGACTGAACAAACCGGCAAACACAGTCGCTACAAAGAGGCTGAAGCCGATAGCCTTTCAGCTCTGTTCCTTAGAAATTCTGGTTTTGATCTGCAAAAAGCTGCGGTAAGCCTTTTGAAGTTGGATAATGTGGAGCAAATATTTACAGCCGATAGTTTATATAATGTACCTGCATTCTTTGACAGATCTGTTACTGATAAAAGTCTTTTTAAAGAATCGAAAAAATACAATGGTCTTTCTACTTTAAATATCACCATGAATGCAGATGCAGCCATTGACACTGTAAAAACCCACCCGGATTGCATTTTGCGGTATAAAGAAATTACTAAGTCCACTGCTTCTCCAACAGTCGAATGCTGCACATCTGTGAGTAAAGATTTTAAGGAAATAAAAGACAGGGCAATGACTGAGATCGTGCGCAATCTGTATGAGAATGGCAACCTGACTTTATGCATTCACTTCTGTGTGTTTGCGCTTCAGAATGGTTATAAAGATCCTTTGTACAATTACCTGATCTCTGCTTCCTTATCCGATATTTATTATGCTGATAAAAAACTCGTCAGGTTTAGTTATACCAATGCCAACGCTTCTACAGGCAGCAGTTTGAAAAAGCTTCAGGATTTTATTTTTAAAGCCAATGCAGATAATGTAGCAGAAATGGCGGTGTATTTTTTAAACAACAATACTGATATCAGCAGCGATGATTTTTATTTTGCCCAGATGCGGTACGACGAAGCAATAAGAGGAGAAGAGGCAAACCTGGCTGAGTCAAAATTTTCTAAAAGATTTCCCCAAAGCAAATACCAATATTTATTTTCTAAACCAACTCTAAACAAAAAAAAATGAGGTCAATATTTTTTAAACTTTCCCTGTTTGTAAGTTTTCTTGCAATGGGAACAAGCCTTTTTGCACAAAGCAAAGAAATAGAAGATGTGCTGAGAGTAGAACTGAAAAACACAGTCGTGATAAAAAACAATAAGACTGTAGTAGGCTATGCTATTTTTTACAGGCTTGAAAAAATGAAAAAAGCGGCATTGTACAGGCTGGAGATCCTGGATGAGAACCTGAAATCTGTAGGTAACAATGAATTTGAAGGTTCTAAAGAACTTAATTTATTGGATGCAGTATATGAGTCGGGCCACATTCTTTTAGCTTTTGATGATGTAAAAAAAATGGATGGCTCAGAGAGGTTTGTAAAAGTGTTTGACCTGAAAGGGAAACAAACAGGCATGGTGACCTACGATCCTGAAAAAGGAAAGAAAGGTATGTTTGGAGCCCAGGTAGCACAACAATTTGAAAACCTGTATAATGGTTATAATAACGTGGAAGGTTTGGGCTTTGTAAATGTCTACCAGAAAAAATTGAAAACCGGTGGTGCTGATGTACAATTCATCACCAGTGATGGAAAACTGAAATGGGAAAAGAATTTTACTGCAGAATCCGGTGACCGTATGGATATGTACCTGACGGCTACCTCGCCAAATGCGCTCTTGTTTTTTGTGGGAGAAAGGGAAAGCATTACCAAAAAAGAATCAAAGAATTTCATCATGGGGCTTGATCCGGCTACGGGCAAGCAATTGTTTAAAAAATCACTGGAGACAAATGGTTATGCCTGGGAGCCACAATATTTTAAAACCGATGCTACTGGTAAACTAAATATGATCTCTGTAATTAGTGATGATAAGGATAAATTTTATGCTGCACGTCCGGTAGGGTTTAATCTTGCTTCGCTAAATGACAAAACAGGAGAGATAAAACTAGAAAAGAATTTTGTGTATGAGACTGATTTAAGCGCACTGATAGATATGAAAACCTCTACCAAAACTGAAGAAGGTTATATGCAGATACATGACATTGATGTCATGTCTGATGGTACCAAAGTAGTGGTGGGAGAATTCTTCAGAAGAACGGTTAGTGCTGTTGGAGTAGCTGCAAATGTACTTGCTGCTGCAGGTGGAGGAAGAACCAATATGCCAACAACCCAAATATCTATAGGCGATGCTTTCCTGCTACGTTTAGATAAAAACAATAAGCCAGTATCCCTTGAAAAAATAGAGAAAAAAGTAACACGTATACCGGTACCAGCAGATGGTGTTTCTCTTGGGCTTGTGCAACGCTATATGAAAAACGAAGGTGCTTTTGGTTACAGATACACTGACGAAAATCCTGAAAATAATACTAAGACAGTTTTAATAGAAGGAAGTTTTGAAGGAGAGCGTTATGGTACCAATGCAGTTACTTTCGATGAAAAGAAAGGGTATAAAGTAAAAAAACTAACAGTAGATGCAAAAGGCAGAGACCAGGTGAGGATCATTAAAGCAAAACCTGGCCATGTAATGGTGAGTAAATATTCTGCAAAGGAGAAAAAGCTTTCATTGAATCTTGAGCGTGTAAACTAATTATTCCTTTCAAAAAATTGTAGAGAGGCTATATCTTATCGGGTATAGCCTCTTTTTTATTTTTCATGATGTAGTACTTCATTTGTAAAAAGTTGTCACACAATACCGCTCATGTCATTTTCTGATAAATGTATTCAAAGAAGCTTTGCGATTTACTTCAAATTCGCTTATCATATTGAAACATTAATTCACTTAGTATGTTGACTGAATTATATTTTTTAAACCTTTCAACAAACTTATTCTTTGTCTTCAGGTCTTTCGTCTAATAGTCTAAAGTCTAAAGAGAAAGATGTATTCATAAAAAAAAGAGGCTATCCATTATTTCAGGATAGCCTCTCTTAAATATTTAAACCTTTCAACAAACCAATATTATGTCTTCAGGTCTCTGGTCTAATAGTCTCAAGTCTCTAAACCGCCTGAGCCGACATTGACTTTTGTACTTTCTTCCTGTCTTCTTCATTCAAAACAGTCTTACGAAGACGTACACTTTTTGGTGTCACTTCAATGCACTCATCCTGTTGAATATACTCCATACATTCTTCCAGCGTCATCAGGATTTTTGGGGCTGCCTTGCTGGCATCATCACTTCCGCTTGCACGGTGGTTAGTCAGTTTCTTAGCTTCCGTAGCATTTACTACAAGATCACCTGGCTTAATGTGTTCAGCAATAATCTGACCTGCGTAAACCTCATCACCCGGATCTACAAAGAAACGTCCACGATCCTGTAATTTATCAATAGAATAACCTGTTGTTTTTTCAGTTGTTTTGCTCAGCAATACTCCATTGCTACGACCTGGAATTGGTCCTTTCCATGGTTTGTATTCTGTAAAACGATGTGCCATTACAGCCTCACCTGCAGTATTTGTAAGCATCTGGCTACGAAGTCCGATAAGACCACGTGAAGGAATATCAAACTCCAAATGTTGCATTTGGCCTTTGGTTTCCATTACCAGCATTTCACCTTTTTTTTGTGTAACCAGGTCAATTACTTTACCGCTGTATTCAGCAGGAACATCTACAACCAGGTTTTCATAAGGCTCGCATTTCACACCATCAATATGTTTTACCAATACCTGTGGCTGACCTACAGTAAGCTCAAATCCTTCTCTGCGCATGGTTTCTACAAGAATACCAAGGTGAAGAATTCCACGTCCATACACTGAGAAACTCTCAGCAGTATCGCCTTCATCTACACGAAGCGCAAGGTTCTTTTCTGTTTCTTTCATCAGCCTGTCACGCAGGTGACGGCTGGTTACAAATTTTCCTTCTTTACCAAAGAAAGGAGAGTTATTAATGCTAAACTGCATGCTCATCGTAGGTTCATCTACGCTGATCATTGGCAATGCTTCCGGATTCTCTGCATCTGCAATTGTATCTCCGATATTAAATTCTTCTAATCCAACTACGGCACAAATATCACCTGCTATAACCTCAGATACTTTCTTCTTCCCCATTCCTTCAAACACGTAAAGCTCTTTGATCTTCATTTTCTTGTTCTTGTCCTCAGCACCAAGCAAAGCGATTTGCTGCCCTTCTTTGATAACACCACGGGCAACTTTTCCTACAGCTATTCGGCCAAGAAAAGAAGAATAATCCAATGAAGTGATCTGCATTTGCAAAGGACCTTCGTTCGCCTTTGGTTCGGGAACATATTGAATGATACCGTCTAGCAATGGAGTGATATTGTCTATCTGTGTAAGGGAAGTATTAAACCAGCCATTTTTTCCTGAACCATAAAAGGTAGGAAAATCAAGCTGCTCTTCAGTAGCATCCAGGTTAAAGAACAATTCAAAAACTGCATCATGAACCTCATCAGGACGACAATTGTCTTTATCCACTTTATTAATAACTACAATTGGTTTAAGGCCAAGTTGCAGTGCTTTTTGTAATACGAAACGGGTTTGAGGCATTGGCCCTTCAAATGCATCTACAAGAAGAATAACACCATCAGCCATTTTCAATACACGTTCTACTTCACCACCAAAGTCACTGTGACCTGGAGTATCTATCACGTTTATTTTGTAATCGTTGTAGACAACGGCAGCATTTTTACTAAAAATGGTAATGCCACGCTCTCTTTCAAGGTCGTTGCTATCCATTATAAGCTCTCCTGCATCCTGGTTATCACGGAAAACCTTTGTGGCATGAAGAATCTTATCTACCAGTGTTGTTTTGCCATGATCTACGTGAGCAATGATGGCGATGTTGCGAATATTCATTATTTCTTTATTTGTATTTGCCTGTTTTCAGCGAAAACAAGCTTTTTTAAGAGGGCGCAAAGGTAGGCATTTTTAGCCGCTATACAAATAGATAAGGAATGATAACAGGAAATTATAACTGATATACAATTTAATAGATAGATATTGCAAATATTTCCTGCTATTGTTGTACTAGAATCACCTGAAACCATTAGATTTATAAACCAATAAATTAACCATTATTAAAACACCAAAAATGAAAAAAATTAGCAGCTTATTGATTGCCTTACTGTTTTTTATGATAGCATCAGCACAGGTAAAATTCGATGCATTAAGCTTTAATCCGGTTTTTCCGAAAACAGGCGATAAATTAAATTTTGAGTACAATGCCTCGTATTCACCATTGAAAAATGAAAAGGAGATAACTTTTATAATTTACAGGTTCAATGGTATCGATTGGGATGTAGTAGAGCCAAAAATGACTAAAACAGGGAATTTGTATAAAGGAACTGTAATGCTGGATAGTAACACAACTTCTTTAGGTTTCGCTATAAATGCCGGAGAAGCAAAAGATATAAATGGTGGAAAAGGATATATCATCCCGGTATATAATGCTGACAAAAACATAAGTAAGGGGGCTTTGATTACTTCCGGAAACTTGTATGCAGGAATGGGAGAAAATCTTTTTGGGATGGCAAAAAATGCTGAAACTGCGCTTCTTCAATTCGAATCGGCAAAAGAAAAATATCCTGAGTTAGCTCAGGATCAAAGCTTTCTTGGTAATTATTGGGGAAGACTCAGCCAAACCAGGAAAAGTGAAGCTGATGAGAAGATCCTTGCTGAACTCAACAAATATGCGCTATTGAACCAAAATACAGAATTGGATTATAATTTTTCTTCCCAATGGTATAGCCGCCTGAAACAAAAAACAACTGCTGATTCTTTGCTGGCGTTGATGAAAGATAAATATCCTAACGGAAAATGGAAAAGAAATGAAATGATACAATCTTTTTATAAAGAAAAAGACCCGCTAAAAAAAGTGGTGTTGTACAATGCCTTTGTAGCTGCCTATCCGCCGGAAGCAAAGGAAGAAAACGAGATTAATTTCTACAAGTCTTCTATCGCAGAAAGTTTTGTCAAAACAAAAGATTACACATCCTACGAGAAATGGAATGCGATGTTATCACCGTTTCAGCAGATGTCTAACAACAACAACTTTAGCTGGGCAATGGCTGAGGAAGGTGAGGACCTGGAAGGTGCCAAAAAAATGTCTTATGCTGCAACAATGTATGCAAAAAATGAAATGCTACACCCCACTGCGGAGAAACCAAAATACATCAGCCAGGCAGACTGGAAGAAGCAACGGGAGCGCACTTATGGAATGTATGCTGATACTTATGGCTATATTCTTTACCTGCTGGGAGATTACAAAACGGCTTACCCTTATGCCAAAGAAGCCGCTGAGATTAATAAGTTTAAAGATGCAGAATACAACGAACGCTATGCCCTGATCATGGCCAAGACTGAACCTGTTTCAGATGCAAAACCGATCATCGAAGATTTTGTAAAAAATGGCGTTGCTACAGCAAAAACAAAAGATGCTTTAAAGGAACTATACATTGCCCAGAATAAGTCTGAAATAGGATATGACGCCTATCTGGCAAAGCTTGAAGCTGCGGCTAGAGAAAAAATGAGGGAAGAAATAGCTAAAACTATTATGAATATAGATGCACCAAATTTTTCGCTAAAAGATTTTGATGGAAAAACAGTGAGCCTGGCAGATATGAAAGGAAAAATAATTGTGGTAGATTTTTGGGCAACCTGGTGCGGACCATGTATAGCAAGCATGCCGGGGATGAAAACATCCATGGAGAAATATGCTTCTAATCCGAATGTGAAATACCTTTTTGTAGATACCTGGGAAACAAGTGATAACAAGCTGAAAAATGCAAAGGATTTTATGGAGCAAAAGAAATATCCTTTCTATGTGTTGATGGATACACAAGATAAAATGGTGACAGATTATGGCGTAGCCGGAATACCAACAAAATTCATCATTGATAAGAATGGCAAGATCCGTTTTAAAGCTGTAGGTTTTCAGGGAACTGCTGATGCACTGGTAGATGAGATGGATATAATGATAGAACTGGCAGGGAAATAGAAGTGACTGGAAAACGGGTTAAAACGATTTTCACTTTTAGTTTTTAATTTTTCGCTTACATTGCAACCCTAAAAAACAGATATGGAATATAATAAATTAGTGTCGGTAACCGGATTAGGTGGTTTATATGAGTTGATGTCATCTAAAGCAGATGGAGGCATTGTGCGTTCACTGGATGATAACAGTACAAAATTTGTGAGCAACCGTATTCATAGTTTTTCTCACCTGGAAAGCATTGAAGTATATACAGTGGATGATAATGCAAACCTGGCAGAGGTTTTCCTGGCCATGCAAAAATCCAAAGAAGCTTTACCTGATGCAAAGGCAGATACAAAGGCCATCAAAGCATATTTTGAAAAAGTTTTTCCTGACATGGATTTTGAAAGAGTCTATGTAAGCGACATGAAAAAAATGGTGAAATGGTTTGAAATTCTCACAAAAAATGACATTGAAATAAAAGTGGGAGCACCTGCAGAAGAAGGGGAAGAAACAGAAGAACTGGTTCCTGAGAAAAAAACTACTGCGAAACCAAAGGGAGGCCAAAAAACTACTTCCGTAAAATCTGCACCACCAAAAAAGATTAATACGCCAAGGAAAATGGCTTAATATAATGACTCAAAAAAAGCTGATCAGAATTAATGATTGGCTTTTTTTAATTTAAAGGTGAAATAGAACTCATTTTATTTTAACCCTACGTTTCCACCTGCTCCTGTTTGCATGCATTAATTTTGATGCCCCTGTCTTTATATATATTCAAAGACTATTTTAATTAAATTTTTGACATACACATGAACTATACAGCCGATATACAAAAAACAACAAGAAATTATTTGCCCGAATCATTTACACTTAGTGATTGGGCTTCCCTGGAGCCGTTTTTTAAAGAGGTACTGGAAAGGGAAATACATAGTAAAACAGCATTGGAAAAATGGTTGCAGGATGCCGGTGAGCTGGAAGCAGCGATCAGCGAAAATGCTTGCTGGAGACAAATAAAAATGACCTGCGATACTACAGATAAAAACCTGGAAGAAGCATTTAATTTCTATTGCATGGAGTTGCAGCCTAAGATTCAGCCTTATGCTGATGCCATCAATAAAAAGCTGATTGGCCACCCGTATTTAAAAGAGCTGGACCAGGAAAAATACCATACCTATCTGCGTGGTATCCGGAAAAGTATAGAGCTGTTCAGGGAAGAAAATATTCCTATACAATCAGAGATAGCAGTGCTGCAACAACAGTTTGGGCAGATAAGCGGTGCCATGACTATCACAGTGCAGGAGAAAGAATATACCCTGCAGCAGGCAGCAAAATTCCTCGAAAATTCTGACCGAAGTTTAAGGGAAGAGGTCTACAGGAAAATACAGGAAAGAAGGCTGGAAAGTAAAGCCGAATTAAACACGCTTTATGACACGCTCATCGCTTTGAGAAACAAAGAAGCGTTGCAGGCAGACTTTGAAAATTACCGCGATTACAGGTTTAAAGAGCTTGGCCGTTTTGATTATACCAAAGAAGATTGTTTCCAGTTTCATGAAGCAGTAAAACTGCATGTACTTCCATTGGTGAATGAAATATATGCCCGAAAAAAAGCAAAACTAGGTTATGAAAACCTGCGTCCCTGGGATGCAGATGCAGAGCCGGAAGGAACAGAACCATTAAGGCCTTTCGAACAAGGAGAAGAGCTGTTACAAAAAACAATTGATTGTTTCAGTAACATGCGTCCATTCTTTGGACAATGCCTGGATAAGATGAAAGAAATGCAACACCTTGACCTGGAAAGCCGGAAAGGGAAAGCACCGGGCGGATACAATTGCCCGCTTGCAGAAAGTGGAGCACCTTTCATTTTCATGAATGCTGCCGGGCAAATGCATGACGTTACAACCATGGTTCACGAAGGCGGACATGCGGTTCATTCTTTCCTGGCACATCCATTACCTCTTGCGGGGTTCAAAGAATATCCAATGGAAATAGCTGAAGTCGCCAGCATGGCTATGGAACTTTTTTCTATGGATTATTGGGAAGCTTTTTTTAATAATGAAGATGACCTGAAAAGAGCCAAAGAGCACCAATTGGAACGGGTGATCACCATCTTCCCATGGATAGCCATCATTGATAAATTTCAACATTGGATCTATGAAAATCCAGGTCATACGCATGAGGAAAGAACAAAAGTTTGGGTAGCAACCTTAGCAGAATTCCAGGACAGCGTTTTTGATTATAGCGGATTGGAAAAATACCGTGAGAATGCCTGGCAGCGGCAGCTTCATTTATTTGAAGTGCCTTTTTATTACATAGAATATGGTATTGCACAATTGGGTGCTATCGGCATGTGGATGCAATACAAAGATGACAAAAATGCTGCGCTGGATAACTATTGCAATGCATTAAGTCTTGGTGGAACAAAGACATTGCCTCAGCTCTACGAAGCAGCCGGGCTTGAGTTTAATTTTTCTCCGGATCGTATTAAAACTTTAATGGGATTTGTGGAAGGACAGATGAAAGAGATGGCAGAATAATATTTTGTAGCACGGAGTTTCATAGAGAAAAGAATTATTTAATTTGAGCATTCATATAATTCTCCGTGTTACTCCGTAAAAATTTCCTTGTTTCTCCGTGTAACTTTCTGCTCTTACTTGTGTTACACGGAGTTTCACAGAGGAATTGCAGCACGGAGATTCACAGAGAAAAATGTATTTAATTGGAGCATTTAAATATTTCTCCGTGTTACTCCGTGAAAGTCTCCGAGCTCCTCTGTGTAACTTTCTGCTCTTACTTGTGTTACACGGAGTTTCACAAAGGAAATGCAGCACGGTGATTCACTGAGATAAAGTGAATTTAATTGTAGCATTTAAATATTTCTCCGTGTTACTCCGTAAAAATCTCCGTGGTTCTCCGTGTAACTTTCCCTTATCCTCCCTAAAAAATTCTCTGTGTTATTCCGTGAAAGTCTCCTTGCTCCTCCTTGTAACTTTCCCCTATTCTCCCTCTTTCTTGCCCTCCAGCGGCATAATGCGCCTGTATTGATAGAGCGAGTTTAGGATATACTGATTGAATTCTATCTCACTACTATTTGCTGTAAATTCATAGGATGGTCGATACCACAC